>NZ_JBFAJD010000011.1:0-254517 GCF_040655035.1 Streptomyces sp. NPDC050549 | reverse complement strand
CTGACCACGGCGATCTGGCACAACCACCACACCGGCCAACCAGTCATCCGCTCACTGACCGGCTACGACCACTGACCTTGGAATCAATCATCTAGGTGCTGCGCGAGGAGTTCGACTACGGCTACGCCGAGATCGCCCGGATGCTCGAACTCGGCGTCGCCAGTGTGCGGAAGACCGTCAGCCGTGGCCGCCGTCGTCTGCTGGACGAGCCGCGGGAGAGCGTGGACGCCGCCGAGCACCGGCGGCTCTGTTGAGCGCCTTCGTCGCGGCGGCCCGGACGGGAGACGTGGCCTCACTGGAGACCCTGCTCACGCCCGATGTCGTCAGCCTCTCCGACGGCAACGGCATACGGGGCTGCGCCCGGGTGGCCGGGCTCTCGGTCCATCGGCAGTTCTGGCGCGACGGCCGGCCCCTCGCTTTCCTGACCGCAGCCGCCTCGCGGGACGGCATTCATCAGCTGCTGTGGGTCTTCGCGCCGGGCAAGGTCGCCGCCTTCCTCGGTTCGCGTCAGCGTCTCGCGAGGTTCCCCGACACCGTGGCGGACGATGTGTGGCGCCCTCCGCGCTGTCACGGGCTCGCGTCCGGGCCGGTGGCGCCGTCGGTGGGCGGCTGGTTCCAGAGCCGCAGTTTGTCGGGGTTGAGCATGACCCAGAACTGGGCGACCCGGTCGTCCGCGACGTCGAGGCTGATGACGGCGGTGACCTGACGGCCGTAACGGGCGACCAGGCCGGTCCGGCCGTTGACGGAATGCGTGCTCAGGGTGGCGTGCGGGCGGCAGGCCAGGAGCGTCAGCAAGTTGTCGGCGACCGGCCCACAGCCGTGGAGCGGTCCGGTCAGCGCCCGTATCCTGCCGCCGCCGTCGAAGAACGCCGTGACGTCCGGGCACAGCAACGACGTGAGCAGTTCGCCGTCTTCCGTGAGGCACGCCCGGTGCACCGCGTGGACGACGGTGTCGTGCTGGTGCGGTGTGGTGGAACGGGTGCGCTGCGACTGCAGCCACTGCCTGGCCCGTCCGGCCAGTTCGGCGAGTTCCGGCTCCGGGCGGCCCACGATGTCGGCGGCCGTGCCGGGGGCCACCCCGAAGGCGCGGAACACGAACGCCGCGCGCTCGGGCGTCGGCAGCGACTCCAGCACGGTCAGGACGACCCGGCCCGCTTCCTCCTCCGCCTCCGACGGCCGTCCGTGCCCCGCCTCGTGGCCGGCCGCACCCCGGCCGGGCAGTGCGAGCCGGCCCAGGCAGATCCCGCCGACGGCCTTCGCCAGCCAGGACCGGGGAACGGCGACCTGCCTGCGTGCCGCGCCGGACAGCCCGTACCACCGCTGATAGGCCTCGTCGACGACGACTTCCGCCGCACCCCGGTCGCCGAGCATCCAGTGGGCGACGCCGAGCAGGTACCGACGCTCCTCCCACAGTTCGGCGATCGGCACCGCATCACCCTGGTCCACGTCTCGCACCCGCCCTCTCGCTCGCACGGCCCCGCACGCGGCAGGGGCATGGGCTCACCCCTTGAGACCGGGAACTCCCGGATCTTGTGACACGGCCCGCCGTGATCGCATGTCACACATTCGGCGGCTGCCCGGTCCCACATGGCAGCACCGCATTTCTTCTTCGACTGGCGTGAAAGGGCAGCTTGTCTGCACGTAGATCCCGAGCTCTTCTTCCCCATATCCGACAGTGGTCCTCCACTTCGGCAGATCGACGAGGCGAAGGCCATGTGCCGTCTTCTCTGGGGGTGACCGGGTGGCGCGAGGCGAGTGGAGGCCACTTTGTGCAGCTCAGCGCCGGTGGGAACGACAGTATCGTGTGCAACATGTGTGACGCTACTTGTCGTGGACCTCGCTGAGTTTCAGCTGCGTTCGTCTCCGCCAGGCAAGGCTGGCCGATCACCCCTGGAAATCACGCGAATTCGGCTACGGTCGGGCGCATGGATCGCCTGTCCGAGATCACTTTCCTTCTGCCCAACACACTGGGATCGCGTAGCTTCCTCGACGACCTGCGCTCGATGTTCGTCGAAGTGGCGTACGCCGACTTCACCGCGGGCGGGGCGGACAGCAGGGCTGTTGCAAAGTCTTTTGATCTTGCGTGAGTGCTGGTCAGGCAAGTCCGAGGAGGTCCAGCGGTCGGCGGAAGCTGTCGTAGGACATCTCGCGGAGTCCGGCCGCGATGTTCGTGTGGCCGGCGGCTCGCAGGGTGTTGATGGCGAAACTGCGGAGGGTGGCCATGTTGTCCGGGCCGTGTCCGGTACGGACCTTGGAGGCGTCCTCGGCGAAGGCGGTGTCGCGGACGAAGTGGAGCCGGTTCTCGATGATCCACTGCGAGCGGACGATCTTCGCGATGCGCTCGGGGGAGGCTTCGCGGCTGGTCAGGTCCGTGATGACGTAGACCGTCTCGCGGCTGCGCTTGCCGGTCTTGCGCTGAGTGCGATGCCGGACGATCTTCGCGACCTGGACCGCGTGGGGGAAGCCGACGCCGAGGCTGGTGATGGTCAGGGCCCGAACGACGCGGGTCTCCAGGCGGCCGTGGGCGTCGGTGCGGTCGTAGAACTTCGCGCTCGCCTTCTGCCAGGGCAGGACGGTGAGTTGGCGGTGCAGGTTCTTCTGATTGCGCTTCACGGTGAAGGCGTAGTGCGCCTTTTTCTCCTTGACGAGGAACCGGGCGTGATCGCGCTGGCAGTGCAGGGCATCCGCGGTGACCGTGACGCCGGTCAGGTCGTAGGGCGCCAACAAGGCGTCGAAGCAGGTGATTCCATTCGTCTTGCCGGGGACCCGCAGCTGGGTGACGGTCAGGCCGGCGCCGGTGATGGCGGCCAGCAGATGGGCGGCCGGGATCTCGCCGTGGCGCGAGCCGCGGGCGCTTTTGCCGTCCACCGCGAGGGTGTCCGCCCCGGCCGGATCGGTTCCGAGCAGGTCGGCGAGAGCGCCGGGGCAGGCGGCGTTCAGGACCCGGCGGACGGTCGCCGCACTCGGCGCGATGCGCACCTGGAAGACCGTTGTGGCCCGAGCGCCGAGCCGGGCGAGGGCGTCCTGCGGGGCGCTCGCTGCCCACTGGCCGATCGCGGCGAAGGAACGGGCTCCGGTCAGCACCGCCGAGCAGGCCACCAGCAGCACGCTCACGAACGAGTGACGCTTCCCTCGCCGATCCGGGGGTCGGCCAGGGTCCGCAGCCGCAAAGTCAGCGGTCCGATCAACCGGTGCTGACGGGTCGGCGACTTGATCAGACAGACGGTGGCAGACTGACGACACATCGAAGCTCCGGGCGGTGCAGGCGACTTGATCGGTCACCGGCATCAACCAGAGCTTCGTTGCGTACGGACCGGGCCGACCACACATCGTCATACCGTCGCGACCTGCACACTCACGCGATCACCGGGACTTTGAAACCGCCCTGCACCCTGGCGCTCGACAATCTGATTCCACTGACCACGGGTGTCGGTTTCTTCCTGGCCCTGGGCGTGTATCCGTTCATCGAGTCCTGGGTGACCCGGGACAGGCGCGACCAGAATCTGCTGGACCGACCGCGTAACCGGCCCGTACGAACGGCACTTGGCGTCGCGTGGCTCAGTTTCTACGCGGTGGCCCTGATCGGCGCGGGGAACGACGTCATCGCCGCTCGTCTGCATGTCGCGGTCGAATCGGTGACCTGGGCTGTCCGCATCGGTCTCCAATTCGTGCCTGCCGCGGCCTATTCCGTGACGAAGCGATGGGCTCTCGGACTTCAGCGCGGCGACCGCGAAAAAGTACTGCACGGACGCGAAACCGGCATCGTCAAACGCCTGCCCCACGGCGAGTTCGTCGAGGTGCGCGAGCCGCTCGCCCAGGAACGACTCCACCTCCTCACCCAGCACGACCAGTACCGTCCGATCGATCCCGGCACCGCGAGCGCCGCGGCGAATTCGCACACCGTGTTCCGCCTCGCCCGGATCCTGCGTGCCCTGCTCTGCCGGAGGCTCTACGGCGAGGGCACGCAGATCACCAAACCGACGGCGCAGGAGTACAAGGACGAGAACGCGCCGGCCAAAGAAGTCCGCCTGAGGTGAGCGGTGCCGCGGCGCATGCCGCAAAAAAATCCGGGTGGCCCTTTCGGAGGAAAGGGCCACCCGGAACGGGCTCTACTTCTGCCGCGTGAGCCAGTCGGCGAACCGCGTACCGGCGATGTGCGCGTCAGGTCCCGGCAGGAGCGTGTTCTCCTCCAACTCGGCACCCCAGTACATCGCCTGCGGGTCTGTGACGATCTTGCGCGGGTCGTCCTGGGCCGTGAGCCCCATGCGGATGAACTCCTCCAGCTGGAACGCCTCGGGGCCGGCGACCTCCACCACGCCGCCCACCGGGTCCCCGACCGCGGTGCGGACGACGGCCTCGGCGACGTCGTCGGAGACGATGGGCCGGATCCTGGCGTCGGGCAGGTGCACGGTGTCGCCCTCGGTGACCCCGTCGGCGAGTCCCTTCGCGAACTCGAAGAACTGGGTGGCGTGGACGATGGAGTAGGGGTTCCCGGACGCCTTGATCAGGTCTTCCTGGACCTGCTTGGCGCGGAAGTACCCGCTCCCCTGGAGGCGTTCGGTGCCGACCACGGACAGCGCCACGTGATGCGCGACGCCCGCCTCGGTCTCCGCCTTCAGCAGATTCGTCGTCGAGGCGCGGAAGAAGTCCATGACCGCCTGGTCCTCGAACGAGGGCGAGTTCGACACGTCGACCACCACTGACGCGCCCTTCAGTACCTCGGCCAGTCCCTTGCCCGTCAGCGTGTTGACGCCCGTGCTGGGCGCCGCCGCGACCACGTCGTGCCCGTGCGCCGCGAGTCCGGCGACCACCTTCGAACCGATCAGCCCGGTTCCACCGATCACTACGACCTTCATGACGGAATTCCTTTCGGGTTTGTCTGATGCCTGCACCAGTAGAGACCGGGCACGGGATGTATCTGTGACACGACCTATTCCACGAGTTTCCCCGTGGTCGAGACTTCCTCCATCAGGGCGGAAATCTCGTCGGGGACGGCCGGAATGGATTCGCGCGTGACGCCCGTCGTCGGGGACCACACGAGATTCACCCGCAGAGCGGAATCCGGCTCGGGATAGTCGCTGCGGTTGTGGCAGCCACGCGTCTCGCGGCGCTCCAGCGCCGATTCGAGGGTGGCCCGGGCCGCGACCGCGGCCGACCTGAGATCGAAGGCGTGCGCCAGATCCTGATAACCCGCGATGTCCGGGTGGATGCCGACGGCCTCCATGCGCTTCTCGATCACCGCGAGTTCCGCCAGTCCGGCACACAGGCCGTCCTCGTCGCGTACGACACCCGCGTGCTCGGTCATGGTGTCGCGGATGGCGCGTTGCAGGGCCCGCACGTTCTCGGGCCCGTCGGCAGCGAGAAGTCCGTCGATCTCGGCACGGGCCTCCGCGACAGCCGACGCCGACCGCGGCTGCGCCGTCAGGGACTGCGAGTACGCCGCGGCGGCCCGGCCGGTGAGGCGCCCGAACACCAGCAGTTCGATGAGGCTGTTGCCGCCGAGGCGGTTGGCGCCGTGCAGTCCGCTCGACGCCTCGCCGATGGCGTACAGGCCGCGTACGTCCGTGCTGTGGTCCTCGGGGCGCACCCACACCCCGCCCATCGAGTAGTGCGCTGTGGGCGCGATCTCGATCGGATCCCGGGTGATGTCCAGCATCTGCAGGTCAAGCAGGGTCTGGTAGACGCGGGGCAGCCGCGTCATGATCGTCTGCCGGGGCAGGTGGGAGACGTCGAGCCAGACTCCGCCGTTGGGCGTGCCGCGCCCTTCCTTGATCTCCGTGTAGGCGGCGAGGGCCACGCGGTCGCGGGTGGAGAGTTCCATGCGCTCGGGGTCGTAGCGGTTCATGAAGCGTTCCCCGAGCACGTTGCGCAGGATGCCGCCCTCGCCGCGGGCGGCCTCGCTGACCAGGGTGCCGGCGGCGTTCTCCGGTTCGATGATGCCGGAGGGGTGGAACTGCACCAGCTCGGCGTCGCGCAGCCTGGCCCCGGCCTCCACGGCCAGGCGGAAGGAGTCCCCGGTGTTCTCGTCGCGCCGCGAGGAGGTGCGCCGCCAGATGCGGGTGTGGCCGCCTGCGGCCAGGACGACCGCGTCGGCGTGGATGACGTAGCGCCGTCCGCTCGTGAGGTCGAAGCCGTACGCGCCGAACACGGCGCCTTCGTGGACCAGCAGCCGGGTGATGTACACCCCTTCCAGCACCTGGATGTCCAGTTGCTGCGCGCGCCGGATGAGGGTGCGCTGAATCTCCAGGCCGGTGTAGTCGCCGGCGAAGGCGGTCCTGCGGAACTTGTGCGCGCCGAAGAAGCGCTGCGAGATCCGGCCGTCCTCCTCTCTGGCGAAGTCCATGCCGTAGCGCTCCAGGTCCTCGATGCCCCGGGCGGCGCCCCGGGTGACGATCTCCACGGTGCGGGGATCGGCGAGGAGGTAGCTCTCCTTGAGGGTGTCGGCGGCGTGCTGCTGCCAGCTGTCCTCGGGGTCCATGGTGGCCAGCGCCGCGTTGATGCCGCCGGCCGCCAGTGCCGTATGGGCGTCGTTCTTGGGGCGTTTGCCGACGGCGAGGACGTCGACGCCGGCCTCGGCCAGTTCGATCGCCGCCCGCAGACCGGCACCTCCGGTGCCGATCACCAACACCATGGTCGCGAGACGTTGTTCGGTGACAGCCACGGTCCACTCCGATCGCTGGGGTCTTCATCCGGTACGACCGGACAGCCCCGCGATCCGTGACAGCTCAGGACGTGGTGCCGCCCTCCAGAGTGGTGACGTAGGGTGCCAGCTTCTCCGGATTCATGACCCACATGGCCCGCTCGACGCCGCGTTCCGAGATGTCGAGGGTCAGCAGCACCACCGCAGTCCCATCAGCCGTGACAAGGGCGGCCGGTCCGCCGTTGGCCTCGACCCAGTGGATCTCCTTCTCCGGCCAGAAGCGGGGCGCGAAGGCGGCGAGATACCTGGAGACGTGCACCAGACCGACGACCGGGAACTTGGACGCCCCGCGCAGCCCGTTCCCGTCGGTGTAGCTGACCACGTCCTCGGCGAGGATGTTTTCCAGCACGGCCAGATCGCCGGTCTGCGCGGCGGCGAGGAACACCTCCATCAGCCGTCGGTGCTCGGTGGCGTCGACGGGCTTGCGGCGCTCCGACGCGAGGTGCCTGCGCGCGCGGCTCACCAGTTGACGCGTGTTGGTCTCGCTGGTCTCCAGCATGTCCGCGATCTGCTGGTAGGGATAGTCGAAAGCTTCCCTCAGCACATAGGCGGCCCGTTCCACGGGGTTGAGCCGCTCCAGCAGGAAGAGCACCGCCGTGTCGAGCGCCTCGGCCCGCTCGGCGCCCAACTGCGGATCCGCGCGCGTGTCGACCGGTTCCGGCAGCCAGGGGCCGACGTACGACTCGCGGCGCACCCGCGCGGACTGGGCGACGTTGAGCGCCAGCCGCGCGGTGACGGTGGCGAGGAACGCCTTCGGCTCGCGAACGACGTCACGGTCGGTCTGCTGCCACCGCAGCCAGGCCTCCTGGAGTACGTCCTCGGCCTCCGTGGCGCTGCCGAGCACGCGGTAGGCGATCCCGAAGAGCTGGGGACGCGCCGCCATGAAGACGTCCGCCGCCTCGTCGAGGGAATCCGTGCCGTCCCCGATACCCATGCGTGCCGCCTTCAGTTCCGACCCGGTTCGCGCAAGCGCCTGCTCATGCTACGGCGCCCCTCTCCCGCCGTTCGCGCTCGGCGCGTTCCGGGACGGCGCGATCGTCACGCAGGTCAGGTGCTCGTCTTCGCCTGGGCGGCGGCAGCGCGGTCGATGTCGAGTTCGGCGACCAGGCCCCGCAGGACGGGGCCGTACTCGGGGTGGGCGAGCGCGAACGCCATCTGGGCGACCATGTAGTCGGCCGGATTGCCGGTGTCGTACCAGCGGCCCTGGATGACCTGCCCGTACACCGCGCGGGTGGCGGCGTAGGCGTTGATGGCGTCGGTCAGATAGACCTCACCGCTCCTCGTCTCGTACCAGCGGCGGGTCTGCTCACGCAGTTCGTCGATAATTCCGGGGGTGACGACGTAGCCGCCGATGGCCGCGTACGACGACGGCGCGGCAGCGGGCTCGGGCTTCTCGACCAGGCCGGTGATGCGCAGTTGTCCGTCCCCGAGGTCCTCCTTGACGATGGGCACTCCGTAGCGCTGGGAGTCGACGGGGTCCATCGGCATGAGGGCCAGCACCGGGCAGCCGGTCTGCTCGTAGGCGCGGACCAGTTGCTGGGCACGGGGGATCTCGGCCACGAAGACGTCGTCGGGCCACAGCACGAGCACGGGTTCGTCGCCGAAGGCACGGGCGGCGTTCAGCACGGGGGTGCCGTTGCCATAGGGGCCGTACTGGTCGAGGTATGTGATGTGGCCCCGCCGGGCCAGTTCCGCGACCTCCTCCACCGCGTCCGCGTAGGCCGTCTTGCCGTCGTGGCGGAGTTGGTCGACGAGGGCGGGGTTGGGGCGGAAGTGCTCCTGGATCAAGGACTTGCCGCCCGAGACGACGATGGTGATGTCCGTGATGCCGGAGTCCACCAGCTCGCGGACGGTGTGCTCGATGACCGGCTTGTCACCGACCGGCAGCATCTCCTTCGGCGTCGCCTTCGTCAGCGGCAACAGCCGGGAGCCGAGCCCGGCGGCGGGTATCACGGCCCTGCGAATCGTCGGGGACATCAGGTCTCTCTCCGGTCGGGCGTTATGTGCCCGTCGGCAGGCACACCCCGGCGACGCTACCAACGGCCTGCGCGGAACCCCGCGCGGCGCCCGAGGTGAAGATCGAGTACAAGCCACCGACCGTGGTGCGACCGTCCCCTCGCGATGGCACAGAGCAGACGGTCACCGCGACGGCGGCGAGCGAGGAGAGAGCACCACTCGTCCCGCCGCCATGGCGCAGCACGCCGGGCAGCTACCGGGAGTGCGGCAGCATCGCGGTCCGACCGCTGTCACGCGGGAGGCGCGGTCCCGCTCGCCGGGCCGCCGCCGGCCAATCGACTCATGGCACGCTGAGCGAGCGTCTGCTCGTGGAACCAGGCGACCGGAAGAAAGAGTTTCGCCTCGCGGGCGGCGCGCTCGCTCTCGCGTCGGCGGAGGCCCGTCGAATGGCGCATCCTGACCGGGAGCGTGCTCATGACGGGGAGTTCGACCGCGGGGGTCCGCAGCGCGTACGGGACGACCGCGCGCGGGTACGAGATGTGGAAGTTCCGCATCACCGTCCGCAGCACCGGGTCAGCGCTCCTGCGCGCGAGTCCGACACGCGACGACACACGAGCGACAGGCCCGGGAGCCCGACGCGCGACGGCGCGTGACGACATGGAGAACCGACAGAGGTCCAGGCGGGAAGTGTCCGCCCCCGCACGGGCCGACCGGCCTTGTCGATGTCGTACCGCTTGCCACACTGCGGAGAGGCGCCCTGCTCAGCGCCGTGGACCAGGCCAACGACGCGGTGGACGACGCGCACGGCGACCGGTACGTCCTCGCCAGGAGCGCCGCAGTCGGTCCGACAGGGGCGGGCTTGGTGCTTGTGTCCGGCTCGGAGGAGGGTCGGCCAGTGGGCGTCCGTTCACCAGACTGGGCGGGTGAAAACACCGCCGGCCTCTTCCGACGAACTCCAGGCTGTTCTCTTCGACTCGGGCGGCGTGCTGATGCAGCCGATCGGCGGTCGTTGGAACCCTCGAGCGGACTTCGAGCAGACCGTCCTCGCCCACGCCCCGTCGATCACACCGCAACAGTTCGCGGCGGCCATCAGCGCGGGCGACGACTTCTTCGCCACCTCGTCATCGACGCCTGACTACGACGATTACCACCGGGTGATCTTCCACGACCTCGGCCTGGACGCGACCTCGCAACTTCTCGCCGACCTGCGCCGCGAAGTCCCTCCGACCGTGTTCCGGGAGATGTACCCGGACGTCGTGGAAACCCTGGAGGAGCTGAGTCGGCGGGGGGCGCGGATGGCCGTGGTGTCCGATGCCTGGCCCGGTTTGCCCGACTTCCACGCCGGACTCGGGATCGGCCGGTTCTTCGAGGCGTACGCGATCTCCGCCGTCCTCGGCTGCAACAAGCCGGACCCGCGCATGGACCACCACGCCAGCGCCGCGCTGGGCCTCGCTCCCGGTCAGTGTCTGTTCGTCGACGACGATCCGGACCTGGTCGCCGCAGCGATCCGACTCGGCTACGCAGGACGCGCGCTGTGCCGGGACTCGGCCGTCTCGGACGTGCCCTCCATCACCTCCTCCCTCACCGAACTCCTGCATTTCTTCTGACCCATCCGGCCCTGGTCGTCGGCGGCGAGGTTACCGAGGTCGCGCCGGCCGAGGCCCTTCGGCCGACCTTTGCGTTCGCTGTACTCACGGACCGCGTGGATCAGGCGGGACCGCTCGGCCCCCAACCGTGCAGCCGGCCCCTGACGCGGCAGGCCGCCTCGACTTCTCCGACAGCAGCGGTACCCGACCCCAGCCCGTGACCTTCCCTGCTCCAAGGTCGATACTTTCCACAGAGGCACCCACATCCGCCGTCACAGCCCCGCCGGACACCGCTCCCAACCGCCATGGACCGCCAGGACCAAAACCCGACGCGCCCCACTCCGCCCAGCAAAGGCACAGGTCAGAAACACATCTGCCAGTCTCGCCAGGAGGTACCCATGAAGATGTTGATCAACGTCGCGGAAACCGTGGTCACGGACGCGCTGCGGGGTATGGCGGCCGCCCATCCCGAGTTGACCGTGGACGTCGAGAACCGGGTGATCGTACGGCGGGACGCTCCCGTGGCGGGGCAGGTCGCGCTTGTTTCCGGTGGCGGCTCGGGGCACGAGCCGTTGCACGGTGGGTTCGTCGGTCCGGGGATGTTGTCCGCGGCCTGTCCCGGCGAGGTGTTCACCTCCCCCGTGCCCGACCAGATGGTGCGCGCCGCGGCGGCCGTGGACAGCGGGGCCGGGGTGCTGTTCATCGTGAAGAACTACACCGGGGACGTCCTCAACTTCGACATGGCGGCCGAGCTCGCCGAGGACGAGGGCATCCACACCGCCAAGGTGCTGGTCAATGACGACGTGGCCGTCACCGACAGCCTCTACACAGCGGGACGGCGCGGCACCGGCGCCACGCTGTTCGTCGAGAAGATCGCCGGTGCCGCGGCGGCCGAGGGACAGCCGCTGGACCGGGTGGCGGCGATCGCCCGGCAGGTCAACGAGAACTCGCGCAGCTTCGGCGTCGCGCTCAGCGCCTGCACCACTCCCGCAAAGGGCAGCCCCACCTTCGATCTGCCGCCGGGCGAGCTGGAGTTGGGCGTCGGCATCCACGGCGAGCCGGGCCGGGAGCGACGGGCGATGATGACCTCCGGCGAGATCGCGGACTTCGCCGTGCACGCGATCCTGGAGGACATGCCGCCCAGCAATCCGGTGCTGGTCCTGGTCAACGGCATGGGCGCGACCCCGCTCCTGGAGCTGTACGGCTTCAACGCCGAGGTGCACCGGGTGCTCGCCGAGCGCGGGGTCGCCGTCGCCCGCACACTCGTCGGCAACTACGTCACGTCCCTCGACATGGCGGGCGCCTCGGTCACCCTCTGCCAGATCGACGAGGAGCTGCTGCGGCTGTGGGACGCGCCGGTGAAGACACCGGGACTGCGCTGGGGCGTGTGACACGTCGGCGCGATCGGCCAACTCACCCACCACGCAAGGAGATCCAGTGCTCGACGCCGACTTCTTCCGCCGTTGGATGACGGCGACCGCCGCCTCCGTCGCCCGCGAGGCGGACCGGCTCACCGAACTCGACTCCCCCATCGGCGACGCCGACCACGGCGCGAACCTGCAGCGCGGGTTCACCGCCGTGACGGCCACCCTGGAGAAGGAGGCGCCCGACACCCCCGGCGCCGTCCTCACCCTCACCGGGCGACAGCTCATATCCACCGTCGGCGGTGCCTCGGGGCCGCTCTACGGCACGCTGCTGCGCCGTACCGGCAAGGCGCTCGGGGACGCCGCCGAGGTGAGCGAGGAGGAGTTCGCCGTCGCGCTGCGCACCGGAGTCGACGCGGTCATGGCCCTCGGCGGTGCCGCACCCGGTGACAAGACCATGATCGACGCGCTGGTCCCGGCGGTCGACGCGCTGCCGGAGGGCTTCGCCGCGGCGCGGGCCGCCGCCGAGGCGGGCGCCGTCGCCACCATTCCCCTTCAGGCCCGCAAGGGCAGGGCGAGCTATCTCGGGGAGCGGAGCATCGGGCACCAGGACCCGGGCGCCACCTCGTCCGCGCTGCTGATCGCCGCGCTCCAGGAAGCCGTGGAGGCCGACGGTGAGTGACGAGAAGCTCGTGGGGATCGTGCTGGTGTCGCACAGCGCCCAAGTCGCCGCCTCCGTGGCCGAGTTGGCGCGTGGCCTCGCGGGCGGCGGCGCGGCCGTGCCGCTCGCTCCGGCCGGCGGCACCGAGGGCGGTGGGCTCGGTACCAGTTCCGAACTGATCGCCGCCGCTGCCGCGTCCGTCGACCGCGGCGCCGGGGTCGCCGTCCTCACCGACCTGGGCAGCGCCGTACTCACCGTGAAGGCCCTGCTCGCCGAGGGCGACGAACTCCCGGCCGGTACCCGCCTGGTGGACGCCCCGTTCGTCGAGGGCGCGGTGGCCGCGGTCGTCACGGCGTCTACGGGAGCGGACCTGGACGCGGTGGAGGCGGCGGCCGCAGAGGCGTACACCTATCGGAAGGTGTGAGGCAGCAGGTATCGGAAGACGTGAGGCACCCGGCGGCCGCCGTCGGCCGGGTGCTTCCGGCGGGATTCCTCCCTACGAGACCCCGTCCGCCACGACCGCCAGCGCCGCGCGCAGCGTCTGAGACACCTCGGCCTCCCCGGTCGCCGTGTCCGTCGCGGTCCTGTCGCGGTCCCGGGCGGGCTCCACGCGAACCGTTCGACCGCCGCGCGCAGTGCCGCGTTGAGCATCGCCTCCTGGATCATGGGCCACAGGTCGCCTGCGGACAGGCCGACGCGGTCGGCCAGGGCGC
The DNA here is from genome assembly GCF_040655035.1 of Streptomyces sp. NPDC050549. Taxonomy (NCBI): domain Bacteria; kingdom Bacillati; phylum Actinomycetota; class Actinomycetes; order Kitasatosporales; family Streptomycetaceae; genus Streptomyces; species Streptomyces sp. NPDC050549. The sequence goes on along the minus strand of NZ_JBFAJD010000011.1, from coordinate 241,537 downwards.
GGTCGGCGCGCCCTAAGACCCCGCCCGCGCGACCGCTCCGCCCCCGGTTCCCACGGTTCCCCCTACGAACAGCCGCGCCAGCCGCTGCCCCGTCTCCACAGCGGCCGCGTGGTCCTCGATGGGCTTCACCCGTGAGTCCTTGAACACGATGTAGGTGACCCCCGCGTCCGTCCCGCCGCCGCGCGGATCGGCGCGGATGCCGAGGCCCCTGGCCGTGGCGTACGAGGCCTCGCCGATGATGTCGTGCGGGCCGACGTCCCCTACGACGGCGTACTGCACCCGGTCCCGGTAGACGACGGCGGCGACCGAGCCGCCGCCGATCCGGTGGTCCCGGCGGTTCCAGAGGGCGCTGGCGGCGGGCACCACGATGTACGGGAGCCGCTCGGCGTCCAGATAGCGGCCGTCGGACTGCTGGTACGCCGTCATCGCCGAGAAGAGCGGGTCGGTGCGCGCGTTGCAGCGGGCGCCGGCCCGTCCGTCGCAGTCGATGTCCATGTCGGCCTTCCAGTAGACGGCCTCCTTGGTGCCGCAGACCGGGATCGACGCGGGTTCCCCGTCGTCGGTGCGGTACCGGCCGCGCGAGACGGGGGCGCAGTCACGCACCTTGGCCAGCAGGTCGGCCGCCGCGACATCGCCCTCGCGCAGCGCCGCCGGCCCCGCTTGGGGCCGCACGAACGCGGCGGGTGAGGCGGGCAGCGTGGTCGGGGCGAGCAGGGCGGCGCCGGCCGCGACCAGCGTCAGCGTCTGGACACGCACGATGAGGACCCTCTCCTGGGGAATCTGACGGACACTCAGCCCACCCTGGTACCGGTCCGATCACGCGGCCACTGGTAGGGGGCCGGACGGTGCACGCCCGCGAATCCCGGCGGGTCCAGGTCACTTCCGACGGGGGCCGGGGGCCCGAGCCATGTCGGCTCCGGCCGCCCGACCGCCCGCGCCGGCGCGGGATCAGCGACGACAGCGGTCCGCGCCACCGGCATGAACTCCCCATTCACAGGGGTGAGTTCAGCCGTGAGGGACTCAGCATACGTAACGTTCGCGACCGATCTTCAACGGCGCCCCTCTTGATGCGATTGCCCCACCCGCGTCATATTGGTCCGGACCTTTCGGCTCGTGTGATGCCCGTGCAATGCCGGGGAGGCAGAATCGTGCGACGCGTCCGGGCCACCCTCGTTCTCCCCCGTGCCGCCCTCACCTGTGCCGCGCTCCTGCTGCTCGCCTCCTGCGCCACGGGTGGTGACGGAGACGGCCACGCGCCCGGTGCCCCGGTCGGTGTCACGGCCGCGGCGGGGAGTGCGACCAGCGTGCACGTCATGTGGAACGCGGTGAGGGCGAGCCCGGGCGTCGGCACCTACGAGATATACCGGGGCACCACGAAAGTGAGGGAAGTACCGGGTTCCGAGCACATGGTGGACGTCACCGGGCTCAAGCCCGCGACCGTGTACGCCTTCACCGTGCGGGCCCGGGACACCGACGGCCGCCTGGGACCGGGCAGCCGGGAGGTGCGGGCGCGGACACCGGTCGCCGTCGCGGCCGACCACTCGGCCCCCACCCGCCCGAGCACACCGCGGGGCCGGACCATCGGCAGCCGGGCGGTCCAGCTGTCCTGGAGCGGCTCCACGGACGACCGGGGTGTGGTGTCGTACGACATCTACCAGGGCGGGACGAAGATCCACAGCGTCGGCGGCGCCCGGACGGCGACCGTAGTCACAGGGCTGCGGCCCGGGACGCACTACTCCTTCACCGTGCGGGCCCGGGACGCCGCCGACAACCTCTCGCCCGTGAGCACGGCCGTCCCGCTCACCACTGCGCCTGGCAGCGACGACGGGCGGGGCACCGCCCCCACGGACTTCAGCGCCAGGACGCACCGGGGCGACGACGGGGCGTACTACATCGACCTGTCCTGGGTGCCACCGCGCACGGACGGGGTGGTCACGGAGTATCAGATCCATCTCGACGGGCAGCCGGCCACCTCCCTGGTCTGGGGCGAGACCGCGCCGCGCGACCGGGCGACGTACAGCTTCTATGTGGGCCGGGAGGCCGGGGACAGCCATCGGGTGCGGCTCAGGGCACGGCTGCCGGACGGTACGTGGGGAGGGTTCTCGGCGGAGCGGACGGTGACGACGGGCGACACCCTGCCATAGGCGAACCGTAGGATGCGGCTCATGGCCCATGGGAATTCCAATGGCTCGGCGAACCCCGCCCCGGCCGCCGCCGCATCGCTCGACCTCTCCCTCCTGCGCACGTTCCTCTCCGTGCACCGGGCCGGTTCGTTCACGGCGGCGGGGCGGCTGCTCGGGCTGTCGCAGCCGACGGTGACGACTCAAATCCGCTCGCTGGAGGAGCAGTTGGGCCGGGAGCTGTTCGAGCGGCGGTCGCGGGGGGTCGTGCCGACCTCCGTGGCGGACCAGTTGGCCGCGCAGGTCGCGGCACCCCTGGACGAGCTCGCCGTCGTGGCGGACCGCGGCGCCCTCGGCGCGGACCGGCCTCCGGAACCCGTACAGCTGGCGGGACCTGCCGAGCTGCTGTGCACCCGGGTACTGCCCGCCCTGGCACCGCTGACCGGCGAGGGCGTACGGCTGCGGGTCAGCCCGGGGCTGACGGACGACCTCCTCGACGGGTTGCGGGGCGGCCGTTTCGACCTGGTGATCGCCACCGCCCGGCCGCGCGGGCGGACGCTGACCTGGGAGCCGCTGGCGGACGAGGAGTTCGTGCTGGTCGCCGCGCCCGCGTGGGCGGAGCGCATCGGTGCCGGGCGGGTCGCGGCCGAGGGGCCCGCCGCACTGCGCGGGGCGCCCCTCGTGTCGTACGCGGAGGATCTGCCGATCGCCCGGCGCTACTGGCGGCATGTGTTCGGTACCCGGCTCGGCGGGCAGGCCGCGATCACGGTGCCCGATCTGCGCGGGGTGCTGGCAGCGGTAGTGGCGGGCGCCGGGATCACCGTGCTCCCCCGGTATCTCTGCCTGGACGAGCTGGCGTCCGGGGTGCTGGTGCCGCTGCTGACGCCCGAGGACCCGCCGATCAACACCTCGTATCTCACCCGCCGCCCCGGCTCTCCGGACAACCCGCACGTCACGCTCGTCCGGGAGCGACTGCTGCGGGCGGCGCCCACATGGTGAGCCCGCACCCAGGGCGCGGGCCTGTCCGTCCCCTGACCGCGCATCACCCCTGAGCCGGACGAAGGAATCCGTCACCTGCCCGGTCGCCGTCCGCGTGCGGGACGGGCCCGGGGCGCGTTGGCTTCCTTGGAGGCAGCACGGCCGTTTCCCGATCCCGGCGGCGCAAGGGATGTTCCGCCAACCGTGCCGTTGGAGGGCAGTTCCATGCGCACTTCTCAGCTACTACTCCGCTCCGGCCTGACCGTGACAGCCGCCGCCGTTCTCCCCCTCGCCCTGACCGCCGGCCCGGCCGGCGCGGCTTCGGGGATCTCCGTGAGCACGACCGGGACCACCGTCTCGGTCACGACCAGCGCGTGCTCCCAGAACCGCACCACCGGTGTCTGGGGTACCGGCTCACTGCTCACCAGCAGCCAGGCGAGCTTCGCCGAGGGGCGGAAGGCGACGCTGGCGGGCACCACCGTCAGCCAGTCCACCGCCTGGACGAACGTCACTCCGGGCACCTACACCGTCATCGTCATGTGCCAGAACGCCACTACGCCCGCGGGCACCCAGACCGTGATCGTCTCCGCCGCCGCGACCCCCAGGGCCACCGCCACGGCCTCGCCCTCGCGCGGTGTCATGGGCGGGCTCGGCGGGGCCGCGAAGGACTACGGCCCGCTCACCCTGGGAGTCGGCGCGGGCCTGGTGGGAACCGGTGTCATCGCGGCGGCCTGGTTCCTGCGCAGACGCGCGAAGCCCTACCGACTCTGACGGTCCCCACCGGTTGAGGGGCCGCCTGGTCGGGCGGCCCCTCTCCCATGCCCTACGGCAACTCGGCGAACTCCTCGATCGCATGCGTGAGCCACTGCGTCCAGAAGGTCTCCAGGTCGATGCCGGCCCGCAGCACGAGATGCCGGAGCCGATCCTGCGGACTGTCCCTGCCGGGCGGGAAGTCGTGCTTCTCGATCTCCTCGTACTCCGCCAACTGCCTTCGGTGCAGGTCGAGATGGCGGCGCAGGTCGGCCTCGATGCCGTCGGTGCCGACCACCGCCGCCGCGCGCAGCCGCAGCAGCATCGTGTCGCGCAGCGGCTTGGGGTCCTGGGCGGAGGCGGTCCAGCGGGCCAGTTCGGCGCGGCCCGCGGGCAGGACCTCGTAGCTCTTCTTCTGGCCGCGGGCCGGCTGCTCGGACGTGAGCGCCCTGATCTGGCCCTCGGCCTCCAGTCTTCCCAGCTCGCGATAGATCTGCTGGTGCGTCGCCGACCAGAAGTAGCCGATCGACTTGTCGAAGCGCCGGGTCAGCTCAAGGCCCGAGGACGGCTTCTCCAGAAGGGCGGTGAGGATCGCGTGCGGGAGTGACATGGGGTCATCCTAGGGACGGCTCTCAGAGAGCGGCGGCGACCTCGGTGCCCTGCTTGATGGCCCGCTTGGCGTCCAGTTCGGCGGCCACGTCGGCACCGCCGACGAGGTGCACGCTGCGTCCGGCGGCGGCCAGTTGGTCGTACAGGTCGCGGCGCGGGTCCTGTCCGGTGCACAGCACGATCGTGTCGACGGGGAGGACCGTGCTCTCCTCGCCCACGGTGACATGCAGTCCGGCGTCGTCGATCAGGTCGTACCGCACGCCGGGGACCATGGTGACGCCCCGGTGCTTGAGCTCGGCACGGTGGATCCAGCCGGTGGTCCTGCCGAGTCCGGCGCCGACCTTGGTCTCCTTGCGCTGGAGGAGGTGGACGGTGCGCGGCGGCGTGGGCCGCTCGGGTGCGGCGAGACCGCCGGGGGCCGCGTAGTCCATGTCTACGCCCCAGGCGCGGAAGTACGTCTCCGGGTCCTCGCTCGCCTTGTCGCCGCCGTCCGTGAGGAACTCGGCGACGTCGAAGCCGATGCCGCCCGCGCCGAGGATCGCGACGCGCTCGCCGACAGGGATGCGGTCGCGCAGGACGTCGAGGTAGCCGACGACGCTGGGGTGGTCGACGCCGGGGATGTCGGGGGTGCGCGGGGTGACGCCGGTGGCGACGACCACCTCGTCGTAGTCCTCCAAGTCACCAGCGTTCACAGGGGTGTTGAGGCGTACGTCCACCTCGTGCTCGTCGAGCCGGGTGCGGAAGTAGCGCAGCGTCTCGTCGAACTCCTGCTTGCCCGGGACCTGTCGGGCGACGTTGAGCTGGCCGCCGATCTCGCTCGCGGCGTCGAACAACGTCACCCGGTGGCCGCGTTCGGCGGCTGAGACCGCGCAGGCGAGTCCCGCCGGGCCCGCACCGACGACCGCGACGCGTTTGCGCAACCGGGCCGGCGCGAGGACGAGTTCGGTCTCGTGGCAGGCGCGCGGGTTGACCAGGCAGGAGGTGATCTTCCCGCTGAAGGTGTGGTCGAGGCAGGCCTGGTTGCAGCCGATGCAGGTGTTGATGGCGTCGGAGCGGCCGGCGGCGGCCTTGGCGACGAAGTCCGGGTCGGCGAGCATCGGGCGGGCCATCGACACCATGTCGGCGTACCCGTCGGCGAGCAACTGCTCTGCCAGTTCAGGGGTGTTGATGCGGTTGGTGGTCACGAGGGGGATGGACACCGCGCCCATCAGCTTCTTGGTCACCCAGGTGTACGCGCCGCGCGGCACGGAGGTCGCGATGGTCGGGATGCGTGCCTCGTGCCAGCCGATGCCGGTGTTGATGATGGTCGCCCCGGCCGCCTCGACCGCCCTGGCCAGACTGGTGACTTCGTCGAGTGTCGAGCCGCCGGGGACGAGGTCCAGCATGGACAGCCGGTAGACGATGATGAAGTCCTCGCCGACCTCTTCGCGCACCCGGCGCACGATCTCGACGGGGAAGCGCATGCGGTTCTCGTAGGAGCCGCCCCAGCGGTCGTCGCGGTGGTTGGTCTGCGCGGCGACGAACTCGTTGATGAGGTAGCCCTCGGAGCCCATGATCTCGACGCCGTCGTAGCCGGCCTGCCGGGCGAGGCGGGCCGTGCGGACGTAGTCCTCGATGGTCTGCTCGACCTCGGCGTCGGTGAGCGCGCGGGGCGGGAAGGGGCTGATCGGCGCCTGGAGGGGGCTCGGCGCGACAAGGTCCTGGTGGTAGGCGTACCGGCCGAAGTGCAGGATCTGCATCGCGATCCGGCCGCCCTCGCGGTGCACGGCGGCGGTGATCCCGGCGTGCTGCGCGGCCTCGGCGTCGGTGGTCAGCTTGGCGCCGCCCTCGTAGGGCCGGCCGGCCTCGTTGGGCGCGATGCCACCGGTGACGATCAGGCCGACGCCGCCCCGCGCGCGGGCCGCGTAGAACTCCGCCATGCGCTCGAAACCGCGCTCGGCCTCTTCCAGGCCTATGTGCATGGAGCCCATGAGGACACGGTTGGGCAGTGTGGTGAAGCCCAGGTCGAGGGGGTTCAGCAGGTGCGGGTAACGGCTCATCGGGCCCTCCGTGCGCGGTGTCGTGCCTCTTTTGTAGAGGACGGGACAAGGTTTATGCAACTAGTTGCACAAAGGCCCGGGCGGACCGGTCCCCGGATTCACGGGGCGATTCACAGGGAGCCGTTACCTGTTCCTTATCGGGGGGAGTCGAGAATCACAGGGAGGCGTGCCGCGGGATGCCGGACGCCCGGGCCGAGGGAGCGAGCCGTGACGCACGACCCTGAGCACGACGACCACAGTTCCGGGGCGATTCCGCCGATGCCGGACCACGCACCCGAGTGGGAGGTGCTCACCGGGCCCGGCGGCGCCGAGCGGGACCACGGTCTCGACCGGCTGTGGCGGCAGCGTTCGAAGCGGGCCCGGGCGGTGATCGCCGCGGTCACCGTGGGTGTGCTCGCGCTGGGCGGAAGCGTCGCCTACGCGGCGACCGCCGGAGGTTCGGGCAGCGCTGCGATACCCTTCGCGGCCGGGTCCTCCGCCCCGTCCGGTTCGCCGTCGCCCGGCGGGCCCGGCTTCCGGCACGGGGGCGGCATGTGGTTCGGCTTCGGGGTCGGCGGCAAGGCCGTGCACGGCGAGGCGACGGTCAAGGACGACTCCACCGGAAAGTGGGTCGTACGGATCTGGCAGCGCGGAACGGTCACGAAGGTCGACGGCGACCAGGTCACCGTCAAGAGCGACGACGGGACCTCGTGGACCTGGACCATGAGCTCCGACGCCACGGCCCAGAACTCCGCCGCGCTCAAGAAGGGCGACACCGCCTCGCTGATCGGCACCCGCTCCGACAGCGGCACCAGGACCGCCGACCGGGCCTTCACGGGCGCCTTCGACCGCAAGGACCAGGACGGGCAGGGCAGGTTCCCCGGCGGCCACGGTCCGTGGGGACGCGGCGGCCCGAGCGGTTCACCATCGCCCAGCCCGTCCGGCAGTGGCGCTACGACCTGACCGCGCCGGCCGCCCCGACGCCGATCACGACGTTCGCGTACAGCTCCTCGGAGTAGGCCACCTGCGTGTCAAGACCAGCGCTCTTGAACGCCTCCACCGCTGACGGGAGTTGACGCTCACTGGTCTCGACGAGCAGACAGCCGCCGGGGGCCAGCCAGTCGGGTGCGGCGGCGGCCACCTCGCGGAGTACGTCGAGGCCGTCCGCGCCACCGTCGAGAGCGACCAGCGGCTCGTGCTCGCGGGCCTCCGCGGGCAGCAGACCGACCTCGTCGGTGGGGACGTACGGCACGTTGGCCGCCAGGATGTCGACGCGCCCCCGCAATTCGCCGGGCAGCGCGGCGAACAGGTCGCCCGTGTGCACATGCCCGCCGTAGGCGGCGACATTGCGGCGGGCGCAGCGCGTGGCGGCGGGGTCGATGTCGGCGGCGTGCAGTTCGACCTGGCCGAGGGCGGCGGCGAGGGCCGCACCGACCGCACCTGAACCGCAGCACAGGTCCACGACGACGGACGACGCGTCGGGGGCGTGCGCGAGGGCCTGTTCGACGAGGAACTCGGTACGGCGGCGGGGCACGAACACACCGGGTTCCAGGGCGATGCGCAGACCCCTGAACTCGGCGTGGCCGACGACGAGTTCGAGGGGCAGGCCCTCGACGCGGCGGTCCACCATGGCGGCGACCTCGTCCGGGGTGCGGGCGGCGGAGAGGATCAGCCGCGCCTCGTCCTCGGCGAAGACGCACCCCGCGGCGCGGAGCGCGGCGACGACGGAGGCGGGGGAAACGGGGGAAACGGGGGAAAGAGGAGGCATGGAAGCCGAGAGCCTTTCGGAAGGTGGCCGAAGGGCGCTCTCGCGGTCACCTGCTATCGGTGATCCGAGCTTTCCTGAGGTGAGAGCACCCGGCATGACACAGCGGAAATGGGTCTCACCTCCCAGGAGTTCAGAGCCGCGGACGTCCGCGACGGAGGGCAACAGTACCCGAAGCGCGGGACCGACGAGGAGCCGGGCTCCACACTGAGTTGTACTGTGCAACCAGGACAGCGAAGGAGATCCAGTGCGAGCGGACCGGGCCGTGGAGACCATCCAGCGCGAGATGACGACCTTCGCGCGGCGCGCCCGGGCCTCGGCGGGCCGGCTGCACCCGGAGCTGTCGCTGGTGTCGTACACGCTGCTCAGTCACCTGGAGGAGCGCGACGGCCGCCGGGCCACCGACCTGGCCGCGCACTACGCCCTCGACAAGTCCACGGTCAGCCGCCAGGTCGCCGCCCTGGAGCGCGCCGGACTCATCGAACGGCGCCCCGATCCCGAGGACCAACGTGTCCAGGTGCTGCATCTGACCGACGCCGGCCGCCGGATCCTCGCCCAGGTCACCCAGAACCGCCAGGCCGCCTTCCGTGAGCGGCTGGCGGACTGGCCGGAGGAGGATCTGCAGCGGTTCGCCGGCTACCTGGAGCGCTACAACGCGTGGCCGGGAGAGGTTCCCGCCGAGGAGGGCTGAGGGTCCGGTCCTGTCCTACGACACCCCGACGGCCCGGTTCTCGGTCAGGTGCTCCGGCGCCCGTGCCGCGAGGAACGCGGTGGTCCGGCGCAACCGGAAGCCCAGGGACTCGTAGAGCCGTATCGCGGTGGTGTTGCCCGCCCCGGTGTGCAGGAACGGGGTCTCGCCACGTTCGCGGATGCCGTGGGCGACGGCGAGGATCAGGCGGCCGGCGAGGCCCTGGCCGCGAACGGCGGGGTCGGTGCAGACGGCGCTGATCTCGGTCCAGCCGGGCGGGTGGAGCCGTTCTCCGGCCATGGCGACGAGAGCGCCGTCGCGGCGGATGCCCAGGTACGTACCGAGTTCGACGGTGCGGGGAAGGAAGGGGCCCGGCCTGGTCCGTTCCACCAGGTCGAGCATCTCGGGGACGTCGGCCGGGCCGAGGAGGACCGCCTCCGGGTCCGGTGCGGCGGCCAGCCCTTCGTCGACCATCTGTACGCCGTCGATGTCGAAGGTGACCTCCCAGTCGTCGGGCACCTGTCCCCTGCAGCCGAAGAGCGCGATCTCGGCGCCGGGACCGGCGAGCGCGGCGACGTCCGCCCAGTCGTCGGCGTCGGGCTCCTCGGGCAGGGCCAGCCACGGAGACACGTCGACCGGGTAGCGCAGGATCCGGCCGCGCCGCTCGGCGAAGTGGGCGTGCGGGCCGGTGAGGGCGGCGCGGGCGGGGTTGTCGAGGACGCGTTCGTCGGACGTGCTCACGCGGCGACCTCGATCACGATCTTGCCGCGCGCGTGGCCGTCCTCGACGGTGCGCAGGGCTTCGCCCGCCCGGTCCAGCGGGAAGGTCTCGGTCACGTGCGGGTGCAGTCGGCCGCCGACCACGAGTCGCGCGACCTCGTCGAGTACGGCCGTGGTGCGGGCGCGCTCGACGCGGGCGCCGCCGAGCTTCTCCACCTCGGGGGCGGGAGCCCCGGCGGTGATCAGCTTGGCGGGGTCGGTGAGCAGGGTCGCGGCCTCGGCGAGCACGTCGCCGCCGACGAGGTCGTAGACGCCGTCGACACCGTCCGGGGCGACCGCCCGCACCCGTACGGCCAGGTCCGGTCCGGACGGGACGTGGACGGCGCCCAACGACTCCACGAAGGCCTTCTTGCCCTCGCTCGCCACGCCCACGGTGCGCAGTCCGAGGGCGCGGGCGATCTGCAGGGCCGCGGAGCCGACGCCGCCGCCCGCGCCGGTGACCAGCACGGTCGCGTCTGCGGGCAGGTCGAGCTGGCGGATGCCGTCGTAGGCGGTCGCCGCGGCGACGGGGAGGGTGGCGGCGTCCCGGAAGGACAGCCCGGCGGGCTTGTGCGCGGTGACCGTCACGGGCAGCAGGGCGTACTCGGCGTAGCCGCCGGCCACCGTGTTGCCGAAGACCTCGTCGCCGACGGCGATGCCGTCCACGCCCGCGCCGATCTCCTCGACGACGCCGGAGACCTCGTTGCCGAAGACCGCGGGGAACGTGCGTGTGTCCGTCTCGCCGGGCCGCCGGTAGCCGGTGCGCAGCTTCCAGTCGACCGGGTTCACCCCGGCCGCGCGCACCGCGACAAGGACTTCACCGGGACCGGGACTCGGCCGGTCGACCTCTACGACCGCCTCCGTCTCAGGTCCCCCGTAACGCGTGAAGACGTATGCCTTCGGCATCGGCTCCCTCACTCTCCCTCGCAGTCATCGCCGGCACTCAAGACCAAGGTCGACCACCGGACGGCTATTCCCCGGAGCCCGGAGAGTTCATACGGCCGCAATGATCGGCGGTACCCCTCGGACCTGGGCATACCCGGTGGACGCGTACCGTTGAAACGAGAACCCGCTGATCACGCTCGCCCGGCGGACCCGCGCCGCAGCGACCTGGAGGCTCCACCCGTATGCACGTCACCCGAGGCTTCACCGGGCGTCCCCGCGTCCCCGACGCCGGCCTGCCGCCCGGCCAGTACGACGCGGGCGACGACTGGCCCGTCCTGTCCGCCGAGGTCACCCCCGAACTGGCACCCGCCGACTGGACGTTCCGCGTCGACGGGCTGGTCGAGGAGCCGCGCACCTGGAACTGGGCGCAGGTCCATGAACTGCCCGCGTCGGCCTACGAGGGTGACATCCACTGTGTGACGAGCTGGTCGAAGTTCGGGGTGCGGTTCGGGGGCGTCTCGCTGGACGCGTTCCTCGATGTGGTGCGGCCCCATGTGTCCGCCACACATGTCGTGGCCTATTCGCACACCGGGTACACCACGAACCTGCCGCTCTCCGACGTCACCGGCGGACGTGCCTGGATCGCGTGGGAGTACGACGGGAAGCCGCTGCCCGCCGAGCACGGCGGTCCCGCCCGGCTGCTGGTGCCGCACCTGTACTTCTGGAAGAGCGCCAAGTGGATCGCGGGCCTGCGTCTCCTCGACCACGACGAGCCGGGCTTCTGGGAACAGAACGGCTACCACGCCCGGGGCAACCCCTGGGAGGAACAGCGGTACTCCGGTGACTGACACCTCCGCCCCCACCACCAGGTTCGCGGTGCCGGGACGCATCGCCGTGAGCAACCGGGCCGCCGCCGTGTGGCAGACCGCCACGCTCACCGAGATCCGCCGGGAGACCCCGCACGCCTCGACGTTCCGGTTCGCGGTGCCCGGCTGGGGCGGCCATCTCGCGGGCCAGCACCTGATGCTGCGGCTGCGCGCCGCGGACGGCTATGTGGCGCAGCGCCACTACTCGATCGCCTCGCACCCGGACGACACCGGGCATGTGGAACTGACCCTGGACCATGTCGAGGGCGGCGAGGTCTCCGGCTGGTTCCACACGGTGGCCGAGCCCGGGGACCAGGTCGAGGTGCGCGGCCCGCTGAGCGGCTTCTTCGCCTGGCCGGGCGACCGGCCCGCGCTGCTGCTGGGCGCCGGTTCCGGGGTCGTACCGCTGATGTCGATGCTCCGGCAGCACCGGGCGCGGCGGCTGTCCGTGCCGCTGCGGCTTGTGGTGTCGGCGCGCGGTCCCGAGGAGTTGATCTACGCGCGGGAGTACGGCGGCGAGACGACGACCGTCTTTACGCGCAGCGCGCCACAGGGTGTGCCGGTGGGACGTATGGCCGCGGCACATGTGGCGCCGCTCCTGGCCGAGCAGCCTGCCGGTGGGTGGGAGGCCTATGTGTGCGGCTCGAACGGGTTCGCCGAACATGCGTCGCGGCTGCTGGTCGAGGCGGGGCAGCCGGTGGACCGCATCCGTATCGAGCGCTTCGGCTGAGGCCCACGCCTGCAGATCTCTCCGGCTCCGGTTGAGGGAAGTGCCTCGGAGGGGGTACGACTGCTGTGTGGACGCTCGCATGCGTGCGCGGTGTCGAGACAGCGGGATCTCTTCGCGCTCCTCGGCTCCGGTGACGGCGAGGAGGTCGACATGCGGAACCGGATACGGAGTCGGCGAAGGCGGCACAATCCACTGCGGCGCCGGTCGGACGTCGTGGAAACGTGGACGGCGGTGGCCGTCGCCGTCCTGCTGTTCGTCTGCGCGCCACTGGCCGGTGCCGCAGCGGGCCTGTGGGCCCACGACCAGGCCCGGGCCGTCGCCGCCGCCCAGCGCGCCGACCGCCATCGGGTCCGCGCGGAGGTGATCGGCAGGCCGCCCGCCGAACTGCCGTCGGTGGAGGGCAGCCGCCCGCGCAGCTTCCTGGTGGCGGTGCGCTGGACGGAACCGGGCAGAGGACCGCGTACGGCCACGGCCGCGGTCCCTGCGGGGACGGGGCGCGGTGACGTGGTGAACGTCTGGTTCGACACCCGGGGCCACAACGTCGCACAGCCCGCGGGTGAAGTGGCCGTCTGGCAGCACACGTTGACGGTCGGCGCCTGGACCACGGGCGGTGTGGTGGGGGTGGTGCTGCTCGGCTCCGCAGTCATCCGCCGGGTCTCCCTGCGCCACCGGTCGGCCGAGTGGGAACGGGACTGGGCTCTCACCGAACCGCAGTGGACCCGACGGCGGGCGTGACCCGAGGGCCACGAAACAGGGGCCGTGTGACCGCCGCACATGGACCGCCGTTACACCCCCCGCTGCATCCGCCGCGCGATCCGCCCATGGTCCCGCAGCACATCCCCCAGCGCGGGCAGCACCGGTTCGCCCCGGTCGACGAGGATCCGCCCGCCCACGACCGTGGTCCACGCCCGCGCAGGCCCGCAGCGCAGCCATGCCTCGACGGGGTCGCTCAGCGCGCCGGCCAGGGCGACTTCGTGCAGATCCCAGACGACCAGGTCGGCGCACGCGCCCGGCCGCAGGTGCCCCAGCTCGTCGGCTCGGCCCAGGCAGCGCGCCGAGCCGCGGGTCGCGATGCCGAGGGCGTCGCGCGCGGTCATCGCACCGGGGCCGCCCCGGTAGCGTCCGAGCAGCAGGGCACCCCGGGTCTCCATCCACAGCGAGGCGTGGTCGGTGGAGGCGGAGCCGTCACAGCCGATCCCGACCGGCAGACCGAGTTCACGCATCTCCTTGACCCGGGCCGTGCCACCGCCGATCAGCATGTTGGAGCTGGGGCAGTGCGCCACACCCACGCCGGCGGCGGCGAGGCGGCGCAGTTCGTCGTCGTTCGGGTAGATGCAGTGCGCGACCCAGGTGCGGTCGCTCATCCACCCGGTGTCCTCGAAGTACTCGACGGGCCGGCAGCCGTAGGTCTCCAGGCAGTAGCTGTCCTCGTCCCGGTCCTCGGCGAGGTGGGTGTGCAGCCGTACGTCGTACCGCTCGGCGAGTTCCGCGGTCGCCGTCATCACGTCCTTGGTGACCGAGAACGGCGAGCAGGGTGCGAGCGCGACGCGGATCAGCGCGCCGGGTTCCGGGTCGTGGTGGGCCTTGATCAGTCGCTCGCTGTCGGCGAGCACCTCGTTGGTGCTCTGGGTGACGCTCCTCGGCGGCAGTCCCCCGTCCTCGACGGACCGGGTCATCGAACCGCGCGTCGCGTGGAAGCGGAAGCCGATGTCGCGGGCGGCGCGGATCTCGGCGTCGACCAGGAAGGGGCGCGGATGCACATAGAGGTGGTCGGAGGATGTGGTGCAGCCGCCCATGAGGAGTTCCGCCATACCGACGTACGCCGATACGTATGCGGCCTCCTCGTCGAGGCTCGCCCACAGCGGATAGAGCGTGGTCAGCCAGTCGAAGAGGGTGCCGTTGACGGCGGGCGCGTAGGAGCGGGTGAGGTTCTGGTAGATGTGGTGATGGGTGTTGATCAGGCCCGGGGTGACGAGTCGCCCGGTCGCCGGGACGGTCGTAGCGGCTTCGGGCTCGGATCCTCCGGCGCCTACGGCGGTGACCCGACCACCCGTGACGGCGATCCAGCCGCCCGGGATCTCGCGCCCGTCGTCCACGACGAGCAGTCCGGCGTCCTTGACCAGCAGATCCACGGCTGACGACATGCCGACATGGTAGGCGCGGGGCGCCGCACGAGACTGGCGAGTCCTCCGATGTCACACGTACGGTGCGATCATCCGCGCTCACCCTTCACAAAGGTGGTCTTCGATGGCCCTGTTCGACCTTCCGCTCGGCGAACTCCGTGAGTACCGCAGCGAGTCCGCCGAGCCCGAGGACTTCGACGCCTTCTGGTCCAAGACCCTCCGGGAGGCCCGCGAGCACGATCTCGACGCCCGCTTCGAACCGGTCGACACGGGGCTGTCCACGGTGCGGGTGTACGACGTGACGTTCGCCGGCTTCGGCGGTCACCCGGTGAAGGGCTGGCTGCGGCTGCCGGCCGGCGCGGCCCAACCCCTGCCGCTGGTAGTGGAGTTCGTCGGTTACGGCGGTGGGCGGGGTCTCCCCCACGAGAACCTGCTGTGGGCGTCGACGGGCCGCGCGCACTTCATCATGGACACGCGGGGTCAGGGCAGCGCTTGGGGCGGCGGCGGTGGCACCCCGGACCCGGTGGGCGGCGCGCCCGCGTACCCCGGATTCATGACCCGGGGCATCGACGCCCCCGAGAACTACTACTACCGCCGTGTGTTCACGGACGGGGTGAGAGCTGTCGAGGCGGCCCGCTCGCACCCGTCGGTCGACCCCGCGCGCACGGTGGCGCTCGGCGCCAGCCAGGGCGGCGGCATCACCCTCGCCGTGGGCGGACTGGTCGGCGACCTGGCCGGGGTCGCGCCGGACGTGCCGTTCCTGTGCGACTACCCGCGCGCCGCGACCCTCACGGACCGCGACCCGTACCGGGAGATCGGCAATTACCTGAAGACCCATCGTGGCCGCACCGAGGACGCGCTGCGCACGCTGTCGTACTTCGACGGCGTCCACTTCGCGGCCCGTGGCCGAGCCCCCGCCCTCTTCTCGACCGGCCTGGAGGACCAGACCTGCCCGCCCTCGACCGTGTTCGCCGCGTTCAACGCCTGGGCGCACGAGGACAAGCGGATAGAGGTCTACGACTTCAACGACCATGAGGGCGGCGGCCCTTACCAGGAGGCGGTCAAGCTGGACTGGTTGCGGTCGTACGTCTGAGGGGTGCCGTATGGACATGACCACGGGTGAGGCCGCCGAGCGGTTCGTGCGCGTCTGGGCGCGGGCCTGGGCCGAGCACGATGTGGACGCGCTGCTGGAACTGTACGCCGAGGACTGCGTCCATCGCTCGATGCCGTTCCGTGAACCGCACCGCGGGCGGGCCGGGTTGGCCGCGTATCTGCGCTGGTCGTTCGCGGCGGAGCAGGTGGGCGACGTGCGGTTCTCGACGCCGGTCGTCGGCCGACACGGCGTCGCTGTCGCGGAGTTCCGGGTGTGGTCGGTCGAGGACGGTGAGCCGACCACACTCGCCGGCTGTGTCTTCGTACGCTTCGACGCCGCCGGTCTGGCCGTGGAGACCCGCGACTACTGGCACACGGAACCGGGGCACCGGGAGCCGGCCGGCGAGCTGTTCCTCAACTGAACGTACGACACCTTCCGTCCAGTCCGACCAGTCGGTATGTTCAGGGGGTCCGGGTCGCAGCGTCGCGGCCCGGACTCACGGCGGACCACGGAGGCACCATGTCCGAGCACCAGCCAGCCATCGACGGCCACTGCGACCCGCGCTTCACGGCGGTGCGCACGGCGTTCGAGGAGAACTTCCGGGACCGGGACGAACTGGGCGCCGCCGTGAGCGTCACGCTGGAGGGCGAGACCGTGGTCGACCTGTGGGGCGGCTGGGCCGACGCGGCCCGGACCCGCCCCTGGGAGCGCGACACGGTGGTCAACGTGTGGTCCACGACCAAGGGCCCGGTGGCCCTGTGCGCCCACATCCTCGCCGACCGGGGCCTGCTCGACCTCGATGCCCCAGTGGCGACGTACTGGCCGGAGTTCGCCGCCGCCGGCAAGGAGAACGTTCTCGTACGACACCTGCTGTCGCACCGCGCGGGGCTGGCCGGCCTGCGCGAGCCGCACTCCCTCGCGCAGCTCTACGACTGGGAGTTGACGACTCGGCGGCTCGCCGCCATGGAGCCCTGGTGGGAGCCGGGGACCCGGTCCGGGTACCACGCCCTCACCTTCGGCTTCCTCGTCGGCGAAGTCGTGCGCCGGGTCTCGGGGTTGCTGCCGGGCGCGTTCCTGGAACGGGAGGTCACCGGCCCGCTCGGCATCGACTTCACCATCGGGCTGCCGGAGAAGGAGGCCGGACGGGCGGCCGAGCTGGTGCATCCGCCCGTCGCGTCGAGCAGTGAACAGGCCGCGATCTTCAGCCAGTTGACGCCCGCCGCCATCGCCGCACTGACCAACCCGGTCGCGGGCGCGGCCGAGGCCAACACCCCGGAGTGGCGTGCCGCGGAGATCCCGGCGGCGAACGGCCACGGGACCGCACGCGCGATCGCCGCGCTGTACGGCGTCTTCGCCGGACGCGGTTCCTACGGCGGCCACCGGATCCTCTCCCCCGAGGCGGCCGAGCGGGTGCGCGAGGGCCAGGGCAGCTGCCGTGACCTGGTGCTGGGCGCGGGCTTCGCGCACGAGACGGAGATCGGGCTCGGCCTGTGGCTCAGCGGCCCCAACGGCTCGTACGGCCCCGACCCGAGGGCTTTCGGACACGACGGCTTCGGCGGCTCCTGCGGTCTGGCCGACCCGGACGCGGGCGTGTCGCTGGGCTACGCGATGAACCGGATGGGGCCTCATATCGCCGACGACCCACGGAAGTTGGCCCTGATCGGCGCCCTTTACGGCGCACTGTGAGGGGTGCTCGGCGCGGGTCGGTTTCGGCCTAACTGCCCTGCCGCTCTTCCCTGGTGGTTTAGACCAATGCTAGATCTGGTCGCGCAACGAGCCCGCACGGCTACGTCTTGTCACCAGTTCTGCCCTCAGTCTTGTCACCAACAGGAGGCGCGGCATGGCCCGCACCACCCCCCACCACCCGACCGCCGACGACCAGCCCCTCTACGGGAAGGTCGCCACCCAACTGCTCGGCGAGCTCCACGACGGCACCATCCCGCCGGGCGAACGCCTGCCCGGCGAGCGGCAGTTGGCCGAACACTTCCAGGTCAGCCGGGAGACCGTACGACAGGCGCTGGAGGTGCTGCGCAGGGACGGCCTGGTCGCCACCGACCGGCGCGGCAGCCACGCCACGCTGCCCGGTCTGCCGGTCGAGTCCCCGTCCTCCCTCACCTTCCCGGTCGGCGCCCGGAGCACCGACCCGACCGGCTTCGACCGGACCTCCGTGACCTGGGAGACTCCCCCGCCCGAGCACGCCGAGGCCCTGGGGCTCGCCCCGCACCGCCCGACCCTGGTGCACCGCTACGCGTCCGCGGCGGCCGACGGCAGCGGACTGCGTACGGCCGTCACCTCCTTCTCGGCGGTGGCACTGGCCGAGGTGGAGGAACTGGCCCGCTACCGCGGCCGTGCCGACGGCTCCGCCTCCGCCCAACTCCGGCGCGCCTACGACTGGATGCGCCGGGCCGGGCTGACCCTGCACCACCGGGACGCCATCACCCAGGTCGCGAACGCGCCCTCGGTACGGGTGACCCGGCGCGTGCACGACCAGTACGCGCGTCCGCTGGAGATCACCGACCTGGTCGTGGAGGCCCAACAGGACGCCCTGATCTACGAGTTCACGGTCCCGTCGGCGGGCTGAATCCCGGGCCGGGGCATGGCGCGCGGCGGGACCGATACCGAACTCGCCGCGCGCCGCCCGGTGTTACTCGCTCGTGAGGACGACGAGCTGCTGGGTCGCCCGGGTCATCGCCACATAGTGGTCGACGGCTCCCTCGATGCCCTTGCCGAACGTCTGCGGGTCGACGAGCACGACCAGGTCGAACTCAAGTCCCTTGGACAGCTCGGGAGTCAGCGACCGGACGCGGGGTGTCGCCCGGAAGGACGGGTCACCGATGACGCAGGCGGTCCCCTCGGTGTGTGCGGCGAGCCAGGTGTCGAGGACCGGCTCCAGGTCCGAGACGGGCCCGTGGACGACAGGGATGCCGCTGCTGCGGATCGAGGTCGGCACGTTGGCGTCCGGGAGCACGGCGCGGATGACCGGCTCGGCCTCCGTCATGATCTCTTCCGGGGTGCGGTAGTTGATGGTCAGGGAGGCCAGGTCAATCCGGTCGAGGCCGATCCGCTTCAGCCGTTCCTGCCACGACTCGGTGAAGCCGTGCCGGGCCTGGGCGCGGTCACCGACGACGGTGAAGCTGCGGGACGGGCAGCGCAGGAGCAGCATCTGCCATTCCGCGTCGGTGAGTTCCTGGGCCTCGTCCACGACGATGTGCGCGAACGGCCCGGCGAGCAGGTCGGGTTCGATGCCGGGCTGGGCCGCCTCGTCGATCAGTGCGTCGCGCAGGTCCTGTCCGTGCAGCATGCCCATCGCGCCCTCGCTCTCGTCGATCTCGACGTTCTGCAGCAGGCTGTCGATGACGTCGGTCCTGCGGGCGTGTTCGGCGGCGACCGCGGCCTCCTGCCGGCGCTTACGGCGCGCGGACTCCGGGTCGCCCAGCCGCTGTCGCGCCGCGTCCAGCAGCGGCAGGTCGGACACCGTCCAGGCTTGGGCGTCCTCTCGCTGCAGCCGCTGGACGTCCTCGCGGCTCAGCGAGGGGGCGCACTTGCGCAGGTAGGCGGGCACCGTCCACAGGTCGCCGACGAGGTCGGCCGCTTCGAGCAGCGGCCAGGCGCGGTTGAAGGCGGTGAGGAGTTCGCGGTTCTGCCGCAGCGACTTGCGGAGCAGTGCGGGCGTGACCGCCCCGTCCTGGGCCGAGCCGGTGTCCTCGTGCTTGTCGACCAGGATCGTGAGCAGTTCCTGCCAGACCTGCTCGCGTCCCTCGTTGTGCGGGGTGCCGGGTTCGGCCGCCTCGAAGGCGACGGCCCAGTCCTCGGCGCTGAGCCAGATGTCGGACCAGTGAGTGGTGACGTTCATGCCCTTGGTGGGCGGCTCCTCGTAGAACCGGACGGCCGGCTCGATCGCCCCCACCAGCTGCACGGACGACTTCAGGCGGGCCACCTCCGGGTCGGCCTCGATGCCTGCCGCGGCTCCCTCGTCGACGAGGTCCCGCAGGATGCAGGTCTGCACGCCCTCCTCGCCGAGGCTGGGGAGGACGTCGGCGACGTAGTCCAGGTAGGGCCGGTGCGGACCGACGAACAGCACACCGCCCCTGCGGTGGCCGAGGCGCGGGTCGGAGTAGAGGAGGTAGGCGGAGCGGTGCAGGGCGACGACGGTCTTGCCGGTGCCGGGGCCGCCGTCGACGACGAGCGCGCCACGTGATCCCGCGCGGATGATGGCGTCCTGGTCGGCCTGGATGGTGCCGAGCACATCGCGCATACGGCCGGAGCGGTTGCCGCCGAGGCTGGCGATGAAGGCGGACTGGTCGTCGAGCGCGGCGTGCCCGGCGAAGCCGTCCGCCGTGAAGACCTCGTCCCAGTAGTCGCCGATGCGGCCACGGGTCCAGCGGTACCTGCGGCGGCTCGCGAGGCCCATCGGGTTGGCGTGGGTGGCGCCGAAGAACGGCTCGGCCGCCGGGGACCGCCAGTCGAGCAGCAGCCGTCGGCCCGTGCTGTCGGTGAGGCCGAGCCGCCCGATGTAGACGGGCTCGGAGGTGTCGGCGTCGACCATGTGGCCGAGGCACAGATCCAGGCCGAAGCGACGCAGTGTCCGCAGCCGTGTGGTGAGCCGGTGGATCTCCGTGTCCCGGTCCATCGCCGCCCGGCCGATGCCCCCGGGCGCCCTGCGCTCGGCGTCGAGGCGCTCGGTCAGTTCCGCGATCGACTGCTCCAGGGACTCCGCGATGGCAGCGAAGTGCTGCTCGTCGCCGGCGATCAGCGCCGGGTCGGCCTTGGCTGAGAGACGGTCGGGAAGGTCGAAGGCGCTGGTGGTCAGGGGGTTCACGGCATCAATTCCGATCTGCGGTCGTTCACGGCCGTGCGGGCGGCAGGCCGTGGGGACCGATGCGTACGGGTTCTCGTGTTCGGGGTCGGGCCGGTTCACGCGCGTGCGGGCGTCCTTTCCCCGCCGGCCGGGTCGAGGAGCAGTTTCGCGGCCACTGTCGTCCCGTCGGTACGGAGCCGGCCGGCCACGGTCCGGGCCCGGGCCCGGACCTCGGGGGTCAGGACGGTGGTGAGTGCGGCCGACAGGGAGTCGTAGGTCGGCGTCGGCCCGTCGTGTGCGACGCCGATGCCCAGTTCGGCAACCCGTGCGGCCCAGTATGGCTGGTCCACGATCTGCGGCACGACCACCTGGGGTGCGCCGGACTGCGTGGCCGCCGTCGTGGTGCCCGCACCGCCGTGGTGAACGACCGCGGCCACCCGGCGGAACAGCGCCTGGTGACTGACCTCGCCCACGACGAAGCAGTCGTTCCGGTCGTCGATGGGAGCCAGGCCCGCCCAGCCGCGGCCGAGAACGACACGGCGTCCCTGCGCCCGCGCCGCTGCTACGGCGTCCCGCGCCATGTCGGGCGAGGTACGGAGTGCCATGCTGCCGAAGCCCACGTACACCGGCTCCTCGCCCGCCTTCAGGAACGCCTCCAGATCCGCGGGGAGCGGGCGCTCGTCGGGCAGGATCCACGGTCCGGTCACCACGAGGTCGAGATCCGTCTGGTCCTGCCACGGGAACAGGTCCGGGTCCGTGGCCAGCCACGGCCGCTCGGTGAACGCGTGGTCGCGGACGTTGTCGACGGGCGGCAGGCCGATCGCCGCCCGGTGCCGGTTCTCGGCCTCGCGGTACAGGGCGTTCACCCGCTTGGCGTCCTCCTCCCACAGCACCTTGATGTCGGTCTCGTCCGGCGAGGACTGATGGCCGGGCCGCGTCGGCGGCCGGTACTTCGACGACGGCAGCCCTGCCGTGTGGAAGCAGGCGAACACGTAGCGGATGCCCAGTTTCTCGGCCACCGAGCGGGCGCCGGTCGGCATCAGGCCGCTCGCCAGCAGCACGTCGCAGCCCTCGGCCGCCGGCATCAGCGTCCCGTACCGGGCGGCGACCAGCTCGGGCGCGAGCCGGAACGCGGTCGCCGCCGTCGGCGGCTTCGCCGCGGTCACCACCGAGCACACCGACGGTCCGAGCGGCACCAGCGGCACCCCGGCCCTGTCCAGCAGCTCCACGAACTCCTCGTCCGGCGGCGCGGCGACGCGCACCTCCGCGCCGAGTTCCAGCAGTCGGGCCGCGAGTCCCGCGACGGGTTCGACATCCCCGCGCGATCCCCACGTCGTCAACAGCACACGCATTCCACGACTCCCATTTCCGCAGGTCATGCCCTCAGGCCGGACATTCTGCGGTACCACGGGGGCCTTGCCGCAAGCCCCCCGGTGCGCTATACGTTAAGAAGGGAAGAGGAGTGAGTACGCCTCCCTTTCCGCCCTCCCCCGCGAAACTCGCGCGAAGAAATCCGCCCGGTGATGTCGAGAACCCGCGCCCGGCTCCGTCCCCGAGGTGAACGCGACCACAATGGGTCGCACCAGCACCGAGGAGAACGACCATGGCCAAGTACCTGCTGCTGAAGCACTACCGCGGCGCGCCCGCAGCCGTGAACGACGTCCCCATGGACCAGTGGACGCCCGAGGAGATCACGGCCCACGTGCAGTACATGAACGACTTCGCGGCCGGGCTGGAGAAGACCGGCGAGTACGTGGACAGCCAGGCACTCTCGCCCGAGGGGACGTTCGTCCGCTACGACGGTGAGGGGCGCCCGCCGGTCACCGACGGCCCGTTCGCCGAGACCAAGGACGTCATCGCCGGCTGGATGGTGATCGACGTCGACAGCTACGAACGCGCCGTGGAACTGGCCGGTGAGCTGTCGGCCGCACCCGGGGCCGGCGGCAGGCCGATCCACGAGTGGCTGGAACTGCGCCCGTTCCTGGGCGTGCACTCCACCACCACGGACTGCACCTTCAAGTGAACGAAGTCCTGCTGAGAAGCCTCACGCCGAGCGTGCTCGGGATCCTCGTCCGCCGCGGAGCCGACTTCGCGGCGGCCGAGGACGCCGTACAGGACGCGCTCGTCGAGGCGGTCCGGGTGTGGCCGGACGATCCGCCGCGCGACCCGAAGGGGTGGCTCGTCACGGTGGCCTGGCGGCGGTTCCTCGACGCGACGCGCGCGGACACGGCCCGCCGCAGGCGCGAGGACCTCGTGGACGAGGAGCCGCCGCCCGGCCCCGCGCCCGCGACGGACGACACGCTCCAGCTCTACTTCCTGTGCGCCCACCCGTCGTTGACGCCGTCGTCGGCGGTCGCGCTCACGCTGCGCGCCGTCGGCGGGCTCACCACCCGGCAGATCGCCCAGGCCTATCTGGTGCCCGAGGCGACCATGGCGCAGCGCATCAGCCGGGCCAAGCGCACCGTCTCCGGTGTGCGGTTCGACCGGCCCGGCGATGTCGCCACCGTGCTGCGCGTCCTCTACCTGGTCTTCAACGAGGGCTACTCCGGCGATGTCGACCTCGCCGCCGAGGCGATCCGGCTCACCCGGCAGGTCGCGGGCATGATCGACCACCCCGAGGTCTCGGGCCTGCTCGCCCTCATGCTGCTCCACCACGCCCGGCGCGCCGCCCGGACCGCTCCCGACGGCAGTCTGGTGCCGCTCGCCGAGCAGGACCGCGACCGGTGGGACACCACGTTGATCGCCGAGGGCGTCACGATCCTCCAACTCGCCCTCGCCCGCGACCGGTTGGGTGAGTTCCAGGCGCAGGCGGCGATCGCGGCGCTGCACGCGGACGCGCCCACCGCCGGGGAGACGGACTGGGTGCAGATCGTCGAGTGGTACGACGAACTCGTCGGCCTGACCGACAGCCCGGTGGTCCGCCTCAACCGCGCGGTGGCGGTCGGTGAGGCCGACGGCCCGCGCGCCGGCCTCGCCGCGCTCGCGGCACTCGACAACTCACTCCCCCGTCATACGGCGGTGGCGGCCTACCTCCACGAACGGGACGGCGACCTGACGGCGGCTGCCCGGCTGTACGCCGAGGCGGCGCACAAGGCCCCCAACCTCGCCGAACGCGACCACCTGACCCGCCAGGCCGCCCGGCTCAACTCCCGCAGGCGTCACTGAGCCACGATCACTCCCACTGGTACTGCAGATACTTCCCGTCGAGGGTGATGACGACCCGGTCGCCCGCGGGGTCGGGCACACGGCTGACGTCGAGGCGGAAGTTGATGGCGCTCATGATGCCGTCGCCGCACTGCTCGTGGATCAGTTCCTTGATGGTGGGGCCATAGACCTGGATGACCTCGTAGAGCCGGTAGATCGTGGGGTCCACGGGAACCGCCGCGTCCAACGCGCCGCGAGTCGGCTGGAGTTGGAAGGCGAGGGCGGCGTCCTCGCCGAGTTCGAGGAGAGCGGCGGCCGTCGTCGCCTCGTCCTTGGTCATGGGGTGCTGCCCCAGCAGGGCCGCGGTGGTCCAGGCGAGCGGCCGGCCCACGGCCTCCGCCAGTTGGGCCCATGTGACACCGGTCTTCACCTTGGCCTGGCGGACGGCTTCGGCGGCTTCACCCTTGCTGAGCATGCTCAACTCCGTTCCCGGACAGTACTCCTGGTCACCCGCCCGCTCAGCGTAGGAGATCACCCGTCCCCCGACAACGGAGCCCCTACGGCCGCCGCCGTGCCGCGACCACGCGGGCCCGGGGGCTGCCGTCGGCGCGGTACCCGAACCCGGGCAGGGCGTACAGGTCCACGTCGAATCCGATCCGCCTCAACTCCCGCTGCACGAAGCCGAGTTGGAAGTCCCGGTAGTACATGACGAAGGGCGGTCGCCAGACGGCGTTGCGGATCTTCATCACCGCGTCGAAACCGGACATCATCCAGTACGCGGGCGAGGTGGCGGGCGGCGGCGCGAGGAGGGGGAACGCGAAGCACCCGCCGGGCCGCAGCACGGAGTGGACCTGGCCGAAGAGCCCCGGCAGTTCGCGGGGCAGGAAGTGGCCGAACGCGCCGAAGCTGACCACCAGGTCGAATTCGCGCC
The DNA here is from genome assembly GCF_040655035.1 of Streptomyces sp. NPDC050549. Lineage (NCBI taxonomy): Bacteria > Bacillati > Actinomycetota > Actinomycetes > Kitasatosporales > Streptomycetaceae > Streptomyces > Streptomyces sp. NPDC050549. The sequence goes on along the minus strand of NZ_JBFAJD010000011.1, from coordinate 217,281 downwards.
CGAACGGCAGGGCCCGGGCATCACCGCGCACCCACGACACCCGGGGTTCGTCGCTCTTCACGCGCTCTCGCGCGACCGCGAGCATGCCCGCGCTGAAGTCGACGCCGGTGACGCTCTTCCGGCACACCGTCGTCAGCGCGTCGGCGCCCGCGCCGGTGCCGCAGCACAGGTCGAGTCCGTCGTCGAAGGGCCCGATGCTCCGCAGTGCCGAGGCCACCGCGTCGAGCACCGGGGCCGGTGTCCGGAAGGGGGTGTGGTCGAACTTGGGCGCGAGCAGGTCGTACCCGTGCTCGACGGACGACAGTGCCTGGACGGCGAGTTCACGCAGACTGGGACCTTCGGGGCTGAACATCCGGGTCAGCCTAGGGCAACCCGGTGCTTCAGGATCGCGAGAACGCGTTCGCACCAGCGCAGGTTCTCCTCCTCGAAGGTGATTCCGGCCGTCAGCGTGAGATACGGCCCGATGCGGTCGGCGTCCCGGAGGTACTCCTCCTCGGTCCGCCCGCCGAGGAGGTGGTCCCGTACCCGCTCGTAGCGGTCCAGCTTGCCGCGCGCCCACGACCTGCGTTCCTCGATCAGCTCGCGGATGACGGCGGGGTCGGTGCCGTCCATGGCCTGGATCTTGATGAGGAACTCGTCGCGGATGGCGGTGGGGCGCCTGGGCGGCTCGGCGGCGAAGGTGTCGAGGTCGCGCCGGCCGGCCTCGGTGAGCGTGAACATCCTTTTGTTGGGCCTGCGTTCCTGCTGTACGACCCGTGCCTCGATGAGTCCGTCCTGGGCGAGGCGTTCCAGTTCGCGGTAGAGCTGCTGGGGTGTCGCGGGCCAGAAGTTCGCCAGCGACACGTCGAAGGTCTTGGCCAGTTCGTAGCCCGAGGCCTCGCCTTCCAGGAGGGCCGCGAGGACCGCGTACTTGAGGGACATGTGGACACGCTAACAGCGGTTGATTAGTCTCATCCACACCTACTCAACTAATTGACTACGAGGTGAGCCGATGCGTGCGTTCCGCGAGGCGGTCGAGGCACAGGACATGGACGCCGTCGAGGCGCTGCTGGCGGAGGACGTGGTCTTCACCAGCCCGGTCGTGTTCAAGCCGTACCCCGGGAAGGCGATCACCGCGGCGATCCTGCACGCCGTCGCGCGGGTCTTCGAGGACTTCCGGTACGAGCGGGAGATCGGCGACCCGGACGGCACCGACCACGCGCTGGTGTTCCGCGCGCGGGTCGGCGACCGTGAGCTGACCGGCTGCGACTTCATCCACGTCAACGAGGAGGGTCTGATCGACGACCTGATGGTCATGGTCCGTCCGCTGTCGGGGGCGCAGGCGCTCCAGGAGGCGATGGCCGCACAGTTCGAGACCATCGCCAAGGAGGCGGCGGCGCGGATCGGCTGAGCCGCGCGCCTCCGCCACGGGTCACGCCAGGGTCAGGGTGAGCGCGCCCGTGTAGGTCCGGCCGGCCGTGATGGCCGTGGCCGTCCCGTCGACCGTCAGCGTGACCTTCTTGCCCCGGGGCGCCTTGACGGTCGCGTCGGCGGCGAGGGCGAGCCGGGTCAGGTACGAGGTGCCGGTGACCGTCCAGGTCGAGCCGCTGTTCAGCTGCACGATCGCGCCGTTGTTGACCGCGGGCTGCACGGTGTTGGTGACGATGCCCAGCTCGTAGAAGGTCGACGCGTCGATGCTGGAGACGCGGTGCCTGGCCGCCGTCGCGGAGATGACGCCCTCGACGCTCGCGCCCTCGAACGTGAGGACCATGTTCTTGCCCTTGCGCATGCCGTTGTAGAAGTCGCCCTTCAAAGCGATGGAGTTGAAGGTGGCGGCTCCGTCGGTGGTGTGCACGGCGGTCGGGTCGAAGGTGGCGTCCTTCGCCGGATCGCCGGTGGGCTCGGTGTAGACGCCGATGTTCATCATCTTGCCGTTGACCGGAACCGGGCCCGGGTCGTCCAGCTCGATCATCTGGAGGATGATCCCGTCGCGCGGGTCGAGCCGGGCACCCTGGGAGCCGTCGACGCTGATCGTGGTCTGCTGGCCCTTGTTGAGGAAGGTGGCCCGCTCGGAGTTGATCACCGTGCCGCCGTCGAGGGTGAGTTGGCCGGTGCCGAAGAACATGTAGCCGAAGTGCCCGGAGTCCACGACGGTGTTGCGCTCCTGGATCGACGCCAACTCGCCCTCGGACAGCCCGAGTTCAAGCTCGGCATTGAGGGCGGAGACGGCGGACCTGCTGCTGTCCCCGTAGTGCACGACGGCAGCCGGGCCCGCGATGATGGTCGCGTAGCTGCCGACGTCGAGCCGGGAGCCGAGCACGCGCACGGTCGCGTCGCCGATCGCGTAGGTGCCGTAGCCGTACTCCCCCGTATTGCCGAAGTGGCTGTTGATCGCGGTCAGTTTGAGCCCGCTGCCGCCCTCCACGGACAGGGCGCCCCAAGTCTCCGAGAAGACGGTGGAGTTGAGATAGGTGGCCTTGCTGTTCCTGCCGATCAGGTTGGTGGCGCGGACGTTGCCGTCGAGGCCGAGCATCCAGGGCACGGACTCCATGTACGGGGTTTCCACGGTGGCCTGGTAGTCGGCGGGCAGTACACCGTTGCGGGCACGGAGGACGGAGTCCTTGACGATGACGTTGGCGCCGTCGTCGGCGATGACGGCGGTGCGGACGACTCCCCTGTTGTCGATCCGGGCGCCGTCCACGACGAGCGTGGTCGAGGAACCGTTGCCGACGACCGCCGCGCCGTAGCCAGCGAAGTCGCAACGGCCGTTGCCCGTAAGGGAGATGGTGGGCCGGTCGAGCGTGTAGGTGGCGTCCTGGACGTACACGCCGTCGAAGCACTCGCCGGTCGAGGTGATCGACACGTTCCTGGCGTAGGCGTCGGTGAGCCTGCCGCCGAGGACGGCCGCGAGGACGGACTTGTCCTTCACCACGCCGTCGCCGTCGACGTACACGGCCTGCCGGAAGGGGAAGGTGAGCGTCTCGTACGTCACCTCGTTGGCCGCGGCGACGGTCAGGACGACGTCGCCCCGGTAGGTGCCGGCCTGGATCAGGGTGGCCGTGGCGCCGGTGGCGGTGAGCAGCTGGCCGGTCTCCACGCCGTCGACGGTCAGCGAGAGGCTGAAGCCGTCAGGGGCGACGATCTTCCCGCCGGACGCGATGGTCAGCTCGCTCACGCGGGTGGTCGCGGAGACCGTGTACGTCTCACCGGGTCCGACCGAGATCCGCGTGCCCGAAGCCTTCTCGGCCGTCGGCGCGGCGGTGGCGGAGACCGCGGGCACCAGTACGGCTCCGGCCGTGGCGGTACCGGCGATCAGGACCGAGCGTCGGGTGATCAGCGTCATTGCTTGCCTTCCCAGGGATCGATGCGCCGTTGCGCAGTGTGACCGGCCGGCCGTCGAACGCGGGATGCGGACGGACCCGGCGGAGGCACCGAAGGTGCGCACGAGGGAGTGAAGCAGCCATGAGAACCAGGGAACAGGCGGGCGGCACACACATATGGGAGCCCGATGCCTCGGATCACGCCGACCATTTCATGGCGGTCACACAGAGTTGTCATAGCGGTATGTGGACTGCGCACACGACGGTGAGGCGGACGGCTCGCCGGCCGTCCACCTCACCGTTTCCCGCACGCTGTTCGGCTACGCCGGGGCGATCATCCCCGCCGACAGGTCGATGTCGGCCCCGCACAGGCCGGGCATCGCGAGCATGGCCACGAGTGCCTGCGCGACCTCGTGCTCCTCGACGAGCCGGCCGAGGGCGGCACGGGAGGCGAAGTCGCGCTCGGCCTCGGCGGCCGTGCAGCCGGTGAGTTCCGCGGTGAGCCTGAAGTTGCGGTCCATGCGCGGGCCCCGAACCGGGCCGGGGGAAAGGGAGTTGACGGCGATCCCCTGCGGTCCGACCTCCCCGGCAAGGGTCCGGGTCAGGCCGAGCAGCGCCATCTTGGAGGCGGTGTACGGGGTGCGGTTGAGCAGCGGGCGTTTGCCGCTGACGGAGGCCACGTTGACGATGTCGCCGCGTCCGGCCGCGAGCATCGGCGGCAGGAAGGCGCGGCACATCAGATAGACGCCCCGGACGTTCGCGGCGAACACGTCGTCCCACTCGTCCGGCTCGATGTCGACGAGGGGCCGGACGGGGCCCGCGACTCCGGCGTTGTTCACGAGCAACGACACGTCCTCGTCGGCGAGTTGGGCGCCCAGGGCGCCGACAGCGGAAGGGTCGGAGACATCGCACACGGCCGCACGGGCCTGGCCGCCGTCCTTGACCAGGTGCGCGGCCGCCGCCGCCAGCGCGGCCTCGTTGCGCCCGACCAGTACCACCCGGGCACCGGCTTCCCCGAGGGCCCGTGCGAAGGCACGCCCCAGCGGTCCGCCGCCGCCGGTGATCAGCGCCGTACGACCGTCCAGGGCCCTGCGGTGTTCCGAGGTCACGGGGTGTTCCAGGGCAGTTCGTCGCCCGCGGCCTTCGCGGCGCGTACGTCACCGGAGCGCGCGTGTCCCTCGAACAGCTCGATGCGGGCCGCCCGTCCGCACAGCCGGCCCAGCAGCGCCCGGGAGTCGGTGTCGGTGACCTCCTGGTAGGTCACGGTCTTGAGGTACTTCCCCACCCACAGGCCGCCGGTGTAGCGCGCGGCACCGCGTGTCGGCAGCACATGGTTCGTGCCGATGACCTTGTCGCCGAACGACACGCAGGTGCCCTCGCCGAGGAACAGGGCGCCGTACTGGGTCATGCGCTCCAGTGCGAGGCGGGGTTCGGCGGTCAGCACCTCCACGTGCTCGAAGGCGAACTCGTCGGCGAGGGCGTACAGGTCGTCGAGCGTGTCGACGACGTGGACCTGGCCGTGGTCGCGCCAGGCGGGCCCTGCGAAGTCGCGGGTGGGCATGCCGGGCAGGAGGCGCTCCACCTCGGCGACGGTCTGCTCGGCGACCTCGCGGGAGGTGGTGATGAGGACGGCCGGGGAGTCCGGGCCGTGCTCGGCCTGGGAGAGCAGGTCGACGGCGCACACGAAGGGGTCGGCCTGTTCGTCGGCGAGGACGAGGATCTCGGTCGGCCCGGCGAACAGGTCGATGCCGATCTCCCCGAAGAGCTGCCGTTTGGCCTCGGCGACATAGGCGTTGCCGGGTCCGGCGATGAGGTTCACCGGCCGCATCGTGTCCGTCCCGACGGCCATGGCTGCCACCGCCTGTACTCCGCCGAGCAGCCAGATCTCGTCGGCGCCTGCGAGGTGCATGGCGGCGACGGTGGCGGCCGGGATCTCGCCGTGGATGGGTGGCGTGCAGGCGACGACCCGGGGCACACCCGCGACCTTGGCGGTGACGATGGTCATGTGGGCGGAGGCGGTGAGCGGGTAGCGCCCACCGGGGATGTAGGCGCCCGCCGCCTGCACGGGGATGTGCTTCTGGCCGAGGCGCACACCCGGGAGGGTCTCGACCTCGAACTCCCGCAGGGAGTCGAGCTGGTGGCGGGCGAAGGTACGCACCTGGTCCTGGACGAAGCGGATGTCGTCGATGACCTGCTGCGGCACCGACGCGACGATCTTCTCGACCTCCTCGTCGGACAGCCGGAAGGAGTCGGGGCTCCACTTGTCGAACTTCTCGGAGCAGGCGCGCACGGCGGCGTCGCCGCGCTGACGGATGTCCTCGATGACGCCGGTCACGGTCTCCCGCACCTGGTCGAGGGAGGCGGTCACCTCCGACTTGGGCACGGCGTGCTTCAGGATCGTTGCCACAACTGCGGCCTTTCTCATGCGGGTTGGGTGTTCTGCTCAGACCGGCGGCGCTACGAAGAGCACGTCGGGGTCGTTGAACTGCTCCTTGGCGACCGACTCGCTCATCGGGTCGGCGGTACCCCACTGGTCCTGGGTGACCGGGTCGTCGACGTCATGGCGGCCCGGGTGCCACAAGTCCTCTTCGAGGACGGCGAGTTCGGTCGTGTACTCGACGGTGTTGCCGTGCGGGTCGTGGAAGTAGGAGAAGGTGTTGTCACCGGCGAGATGCCTGCCGGGCCCCCAGGTCAGCCGGGTCCCCGCGCGCAGTGCCCGCCCGGTGCCCCGCATGTACTCCTCGACCCCGCGCATCTCGAACGAGGCGTGGTGCAGGGAGGCATGGGGTCCCCGGGCGATGGCGAACGAGTGGTGGAGCGGGCTGCACCGCAGGAAGTACATGAGGTCGCCCATGTGCGTGGAGTACAGGGTGTCGGTGAGCCGGAACCCGAGGTGCTGGACGTAGAAGTTCCGCAGGGCTTCCGGATTCTGGGAGTTGACCACGCAGTGCGAGAGCCGGACGGGGATCGCCTCGCGCTCCTCGATCCTGCGGTGGGTGCGGGTGGCGACGTCGGCGGAGACCTCGACCACCCGTCCGTCCGGGTCGAAGAACCGGAAACCGTAGCCACCGCCCGGGGTGTCCAAGGCGTTTGGTTCGCCGAGGAGTTGGACTCCGGCCCGCCCGAGCCGCCCGTGCAGCTCGTCCACGGCGGCGGCCGAGACGGCCCCGAAGGCGACCAGGTCCATCCGCTTCCGCTCGTCCTCGCGGATACGGACGATGTACTGCTCGGGGCTGCCTTCTGCGGCGAAGAAGGCGACACCGCTGTCGCCTGCGACCTCCGTCAGGCCCCAGGTGGTGCCGTAGAAGGCGCGCTGGCGGGCGAAGTCCGGTACGGCCAGGTCGACATGGCGCAGATGGGTGATGGGCTGGAAGGTCACTGTCCGCTCCTGACGGTGTTGCGCTGGTGGCCGAGGCCGGTGATCTCCGACTCGACGACGTCGCCGGGCTTCAGGAAGACGCCCCAGTGCGCGCCGTTGCCGGCCGGGGAGCCGGTGAGCAGCAGGTCGCCGGGGCGCAGGGTGGCGGTCGTGGAGACGTACGCGATGAGCTTCGGGATGTCGAAGATCATGTCCTTGGTCGACTCGTCCTGGCGGACAACTCCGTTGTGGCGCAGGGTGATCCGCAGGTCCCCGGGGTCTCCGACGAAGGCGGCAGGTACCAGGAAGGGCCCGGTGGGCAGGAAGGTGTCGGCGTTCTTGGCGGTGAACCAGTCGGTGCCGATGGCCTTGAGGTCGGGCCGGTAGAGGCGGTCACGGGTGGTGAGGTCGTTCGAGATGGTGTATCCGGCGACGTACTCCATCGCCTCCTCGGCAGGGATGTTCTTGCCCGGCTTCCCTATGACGAGGGCGAGTTCGAGTTCCCAGTCGTGCTGTTCGCCGAGCGCGGGGAGCACGATGTCGTCGTAGGGGCCGCTGATCGCCCGCGGGGAGCCGAGGAAGACGTACGGCACTCCGTTGCGGGATCGTTCGTCCATCATCAACTCGGCGTCGGCGCGGGCCTCTTCGGGCGTGGCGCCGTGCACGCTCTCCTTCTCGGCGGCGACCAGGTCGACCACGTGCTTGCGGTAGTTGGCGCCGCTCTGCAGGATCTGGCCGGGCTCGACCGGGGTCAGGACGCGCAGCGCCGCCAGGTCGTGCCAGACGCCTTCGGAGGACCGGGCGAGGCCGCCGAGCCGGGGCAGCCAGTCGTCCCAGTCCTCGACGAGGGCCCGGACGGAGGGCACGAGGTCGGAGAGATCGCGCACTCGGGAACCGGTGACCAGGCCGGGGAAGACCGCCGCACCGGAGGCGAACGTACCCAGTGCGAAGGGTCCGGCATGGGTGGGCTGTGGATCGGGCACGGCGCTCTCCTCGTACGGGTGGGGGCTCGCCCTCGACGCTAGGCAGCCCGGGCACCCGGCGGAAATGGCGATCCGCGATGCCTGCCATCACCAGCCGCGCAGGCCCCCAACTGCGGCTCCATCGCCGTACGGGATGCATGACGTCCCCCTTGCCGATGCCTCGATCCGTTGACCGTGGATCGACCGCCCACGCAGGCTCGGAGCACCCACTTTCCCGAGGAGAAGAACGTGATAGTCGAGCATGCCGAGCTGACCGTCGAGACGGGTCGGGAGCGGGAGTTCGCGGAGGTGTTCGGCAAGGCCCGTGAGGTGCTGGCCGAGGCGGCCGGGTTCCGCTGGGCCGAGTTGCTGCGCGGCGTCGAACGGCCGGGAGTCTTCCTGCTGCTGGTCGGCTGGGACTCGGTCGAGGCACACATGGTCGGCTTCCGGGAGTCCGAGGCCTTCGCGCGCTGGCGGGCCCTGGTCGGACCGTTCTTCACCGAGCCGCCGGCCGTCGAGCACTTCCGTGAACTCGGCGTCCGCTTCTCCCGATGACCCCCACTCCGCTGTCTACGTTCGCAAGGATCGCCCATGCCCGTACAGAAGGTGCTCGTCGTCGGCGGCGGCATCACCGGTAGCGTGCTGTGTCTCGCGCTCGCCCAGCGGGGCGCCGAGGTGGAGCTCGTCGAGATCTCTCCGCAGTGGTTCGGTGTGGGCCATGGCATCACCGTCCAGGGCAACGCGCTCAAGGCGCTGCGTTCCGTGGGCGTCCTGGACCGGGTGCTGGCCCGGGCGGTGCCGTTCGACATCATGCGGCTGCGTACGGCCGACGGCGGTCTGATCACCGAGTTGAGCACCCCGCACACCGGCGGGCCCGAACTGCCTTCCACGGCGGGCGCGTTGCGCTCGGATCTGCAGGACGCGCTGTGCGACGCGGTGCGCGGGCACGGGGTGCGGGTGCGTCTCGGACTGAGCGTGGAGCGGCTCGACCGGTCGCCCGCCCATGTGGACGTGGCCTTCACCGACGGTTCGACCGGCCGCTACGACCTCGTCGTGGGCGCCGACGGCATCAACTCGTCGATGCGTGCCCTGATCGGCATCGACGCCAAGCCCAGCCCCGTCGGCATGTCGATCTTCCGGGTCGTCGCGGAGCGCCCGGCCGAGATGGACTGCGCCGAGGTGTACTATGGCGGGCCCCGCTTCAAGGCCGGCTACAGCCCGATCTCGCCGGACCGGTGCTACGCCTACCTCCTCGACGAGAACCTCGACACCTCGCTCATCGGCCCACGCGCCCCGCTCTCCCTGCTGCGCGAACGCGGCGCCGGGTACGGCGGGACCTGGGGGAAGATCCTCGCCGCGCTGCCCGACGACACGGCGGTCGACTACCGCTGGATCGAGGCGATCCTCGTCGACGAGCCCTGGCACCGGGGCCGTGCGATGGTCATCGGCGACGCCGCGCACGCCTGTCCCCCGCTGATCGCGCAGGGCGCGGCGATGTGCATGGAGGACGCGGTGCTGCTGGCGGAGCTGGTGACGGCGGACGAGCCTATGGAGAAGGCCCTGGACCGCTTCATGGCCCGGCGGCTCCCCCGGGTGCGGATGGTCCTGGAGAATTCCCTGCGGCTCGCCGACTGGGAGATCCACCCGGGAACGCCGGGCGCCGACCCGGCCCGCATCATGTCGGAGACGCTCGACAACCTGACGGCGGCGGCGTGACCGGCTCGCCCGTGGTCGACTTCCACGGCCACCTCGCCGTCCCCGCCGCCGACGCCCTGGTCGCGGCCACCCCGGGTCTCGCCGCCGAGCTGACCGCCGAGCAGCGCGCCCACTCCCCCGCGTCCCTGGCTGTCAACCGCGCCCAACTCCGGCGCCTGGCGACAAAGTTGACGGACGTCACCACCCGTCTCGCCGACCTGAACGCGATGGGCGTCGACATCCAGGTGGTCGGCCCGATGCCGATGCACCACTACTGGGCGGACCAGGACCTCGCGATCCGGCTCGCCCGTACCGTCAACGCGGTCGTGGCCGACCACTGCGCCACCGCGCCGGACCGACTGTTCGGCCTGGGCACCGTCCCGCTCCAACACCCGGACCTGGCGGTCGCGTTGCTGGACCAGGCGGTCAACGTCCATGGCCTGTACGGCATCAGCGTCTCCACGACGGTCGACGGCCGCGAACTGGCCGACCCCGCACACGACACGGTGTGGCAGCGGGCCGAGGAACTGGGCGCGGTCGTGTTCATCCACCCCTGGGGCTGCTCCCTCGGCGAACGCCTGGCGACCGGCTACCTGGGAAACACGGTCGGTCAGCCCGTCGAGACGACCGTCGCCCTCTCGCATCTCATCTTCACCGGTGTCCTCGACCGCTTCCCGCGCCTGAAGCTGGTGGCGGCGCACGGCGGCGGCTATCTGCCGACGTACATCGGACGCTCGGACCACGCCTGGCGGGTACGCGAAGACGCCCGCGGCTGCGCCGAGTTGCCCAGCTCCTATCTGCGGCGGATGTGGTTCGACGCGCTGGTGTACACCCCCCGCGCGCTGCGCCGGCTCGTCGAGGAGGTGGGCGCGGACCGGGTGGTGCTCGGTACCGACCATCCCTTCGACATGGGTGTCGACGACCCGGTGGCGCGCCTCGACGCGGCCGGTCTCGCCCCTGCCGACCGGGCCGCGATCGCCGGGGGCAACGCTCTCGACCTGCTGTTGAAAGGACACACCCGATGACGACCCGCCCCATCCTCGGCCCGATCGAGGAAGAGCTCGCCAAGGCCCGTTCCGCCTACCGCAATTGGGGCCGCTGGGGTGAGGACGACGTACTCGGCACCCTGAACTTCATCGACGACGCGATCCGTGCCCACGCGGTGGGCCTGGTGCGGCGCGGGCGGTCCTTCTCACTGGCCCAGGAGTTCAACGAGTCGGGCCCGCAGCGCGGTTTCCGCGGCCGTATCAACCCGGTGCACTACATGAAGGACACCGGCTCCGACGCGGCGGCCGGCACCCAGGGTTTCCCGCACGGCTTCGGCGGCGCCGACGACCACGTCGTGATGCCCTTGCAGGCCTCCACACAGTGGGACGGCCTCGGCCACATCTACGACAACAAGCAGGCGTGGAACGGCCGTCCGTGCACCATCGTCAACGGCGACGGCGACTCGGTCACCGGCATCGAGCACATGAAGGACGCCTTCACCAGCCGCGGGGTCCTGCTCGACGTGGGCCGCGCGGTCGGCGACGAGCACGGTGAACTCCCGGACGGATTCCCCATCCTGGAGGAGCACCTGCGGGCCACGATCGAGGCGCAGGGCGCGACGAGTTCGGTCCGGCGCGGCGATCTGGTCCTCATCCGCACCGGGCAACTGGGCCGCGTACGACGGCTCGGCGCGTGGGGCGGTTACGCCGCCGGTGACGCGCCCGGCCTCTCCTTCACCACCCTCGGCTGGCTGCACCGCACCGAGATCGCGGCGATCGCCTCCGACACCTGGGGACTTGAGGTGCGGCCGTACGAGTTCCCGCAGCCCGCGATGTCCCCGCTGCACCAGATAGCGATCCCCAACATGGGCCTCCCGCTGGGCGAGATGTGGGACCTGGAGGCACTGGCCGAGGACTGCGCGGCGGACGGCGTCTTCGAGTTCCTGCTGGTCGCCGCACCGCTGCCGGTGACCGGCGCGGTGGGCGCCCCCGTCAATCCGATCGCGATCAAGTGAGTACGCGCGTGAACCTGAACCGATTCTCGGGCACCCTCCACCTCCCCGACGACGAGGACTTCGAGGCGGCCTGCTTCGGTCGGGTCTTCAACGCCCGCCGTCCGTCGGACCGTTCACCAGCCGCCGTCCTGATGGCCGAGTCGGAGCAGGACGTCGTGGAGGGGGTACGACTGGCTCTGGAGCGGGGCTGGCAGGTGGCCGTCCGTGCCGGCGGGCACAGCTGGGCCGCCTGGTCGGTGCGCGAGGACGCGCTGCTGATCGATCTCGGGGGCTTCCGCGAGATGGCGTACGACCCGGGGACCGGGATCGTGACGGCGACGCCCAGCGTCAAAGGGGGCGACGAACTCAACCCGTATCTCGGCGAGTTCGGCCGCTTCTTCAACGGCGGGCACTGTCCCTCCGTCGGCATCGGCGGCTTTCTGCTCCAGGGTGGGCAGGGCTGGAACGCGCGAGGCTGGGGCTGGGCGGCGGAGAACCTCGTGGCGATCGATGTCGTCACCGCCGAGGGCGAGTTGGTGCGCGCGGACGAGACCCGGCACAGCGACCTGTTCTGGGCGGCGCGCGGCGCGGGCCCGGGCTTCTTCGGCGTCGTCACCCGCTTCCACCTCCGCACGCGCCCTCTGCCGAGGCATCTCGGGCACACCGTGCACGCGTATCCGCTCGGCCTGTTCGACGAGGTCATGACCTGGCTGCACGGCATGCACCACACGGTCTCGGACCTGGTGGAGATCGTCGCGCTCACGCAGACACCGCCCGACCTGGACGAACCGGTGCTGCTGGTCACGGGCGTGTCGATGACCGACACCGCCGAGGAGGCCGCCGAGGCGCTGGCGCCGCTGCACGCCAACCCGTACGCGGACCGCGCCCTGTTCCGCGTGGAGGCCCAACAGACCACGCTCGCCGAACAGTTGGCGGGTCAGCGCGCCGCCAACCCCGAGGGTCACCGCTATCTGGTCGACAACGCCTGGCTGACCGGCCCGGCCGAGAAGGTCGTACCGGCGATCCGCAAGGCGTTCACCGAGCAGCCCACCCGGCGGACCTTCACCATCTGGTTCTCCATGGCACCACTGCGCGAACTCCCCGACATGGCCTTCTCGTTGCAGTCGGAGATCTACTGCGCCACCTACGTCATCCACGACGACCCTTCGCGGGATGCCGAGTTGCGCACCTGGCTGGACAGCGCGATGGCCGACATGCAGCCGGTCACGGCCGGCCAGTACCTCGGTGACTCGGACTTCACCGTGCGGCAGTTGAGGTTCATGGGCGGCGAACAGTGGCGGCGGCTGCGGGAGATCAGGGCCGCCTACGACCCCAAGGGGCTCTTCGCGGGACATCTCAGCGCGGGGACCGTCACCAACACCAACCACTGGGAGCAGTGAGCGATGCGTTTCGCGACATACGAGTACGAGGGCGTGGAGCGCGCCGGGGCCGTCCGCGACGGGACCATTCATCCGCTGCCCGAAGGGGTCACCGTACTGACCCTGCTGGAGCAGGAGGTGCTGCACGCGGCCGGCACCGAAGCGCTGCGCCGGCCCAGTGACCTGACGGTGGATCAGGTGCGGCTGCTGCCGCCGCTGAAGCCGCCGTCCATCCGCGACTTCGTCGGTTTCGAGGCGCACATCGAGGGGGTCTCGAAGTCCCTGGACGGGCTGGAGCACGTGCCCGAGGAGTGGTACCGGGCGCCCAACTTCTACTTCACCAACCCCCATGCCGCGTACGGAGCGCACGACGACGTGCCGGTGCCCGCTGGCTGCTCGGTGCTCGACTTCGAGCTGGAGGTCGGGGTCGTCGTCGGCCGCAGCGGGCGCGATCTCACGCCGGAGCAGGCGCGCGAGCACATCGTCGGCTATCTGGTCTTCAACGACTGGTCGGCGCGCGACCTGCAGAAGCCGGAGAAGAACCTCGGGCTCGGCTTCTCCAAGGGCAAGGACTTCGCGAACACGCTGGGCCCCTGTCTGGTCACCGCCGACGAGGTCGAGGACCGGCGCGACCCGGACGGCTTCCTGGACCTGGAGATGACGGTCACCCTCAACGGGGAGCTGATCGGCCGCGACACCCTCGCCAACGTGTCCTGGACCTTCGAGGAGATGATCGCCTACGCCTCCCGCGACGCCTGGGTGCGCCCCGGGGACATCCTCGGCTCGGGCACCTGCGGCTGGGGCGCGCTGGCCGAGTTCTGGGGCCGGGTCGGCGAGCGCACCCCGCCGCCGCTCAAGCCCGGCGACGAGGTGACCCTCGCGGTGGAGCGCCTGGGCACCCTCTCCAACCGCGTGGTGCCGGGCCGCAGGGACGCATACCTGCCGCGGGCCCGCAAGCGCGGCCGGACCCCGCGGCCGTAGCCCCGCGGCGAACGCCTTCCGACCTGCACACATCCAGGGATCCGATGGCAGCTATCGGATCCCTGTGACTTGCCTCCCAGGCTCTTCCTCGGCGGGGAGGCGGTCGTTACGCTCCGGTTTCACCGAGCTTCAACGACGCGGCCGGAAGGACAGGCGCATGGGTCTGGGAGCAATCGACCTGAATCTTCTGGTGGCTCTGGAAGCCCTCCTGGAGGAGAAGAACGTCACCCACGCGGGGGTGCGGCTGTCCACCAGCCAGTCCGCGATGAGCGGCTCCCTGGCCCGGCTGCGGCGGCACTTCAACGACGAGCTGCTGGTGCGGGTGGGCCGCGAGTACGAGCTGACCCCGCTCGCGGAGCGTCTCCTGCCGGTCGTCCGGTCCTCGCTGCACAAGGCGGAGGAGGCGCTGTCGCTGACCAGGCATTTCGATCCCTCGCGCAGTCGGCAGCGGTTCTCGGTGGTGATGTCCGACTACGTCATGACCGTGTTCGTGGAGCCACTGCTGCGGGCCCTCGCGCAGGAGGCCCCGGGCATCCGCATCGATTTCCACCCGATCGTCATCGGGCAGCTGGAGACCGAGACGCATCTGCGCTGCCACGACCTGATGATCGTGCCGCTCGGCTATCAGCTGCCGGGGGTGAGCGAGGCCGTGATGCACGACCGGTTCGTGTGCCTCGTCGACCCGGACAACCCGCGGCTGGTGGACGGTCGGCTCTCGCTGCGCGACCTCGCCGAGATGCCCCATGCAGCCTGCGCCGTCGGCAAACTCACGCCCGCCGACCGGCAGTTGGAGACCCTGGGCATCACGCCCCGGGTGCAGGTGAGCACGCCCGGCTTCAACGTGCTGCCGTTCCTGGTGAGCGGCACCGACCTGGTCGCCGTGGTGCCCGAGCGGCTCGCCCGGCGTTACGAGGGATTCGCGCGCTGTGCCGTCGTACCGACGCCCTTCCCCGACGTACCGCTGGTGGAGGCCATGTACTGGCACCACAACCGGCACGCGGACCCGGCGCACCGCTGGCTGCGGGAGACGGTCCGTGAGGTGGGGGCGTCGCTGGACGACCCGACGGTGCGGGAGATCGCCGGCGCGGATGCCACCCATGCCGATCGTGCGTTTCCGGAGCTGACCCCGGCTTCCTAGCGTGGACGAGGACAGCCCGCACCCCTCGGAGGTAGTCGTGAGCCGCACGCGTCTGGCCGGTCGTACCGTCGTCGTCACCGGGGCCGCGCAGGGCCAGGGAGCCGCCGAGGTGACGGCCGCGGCCCGGGAGGGGGCGACGGTGGTCGCGACCGACGTCCTGGACGAGCCGGGCGAGAAGCTCGCCTCGTCCCTGCGCGCCGACGGGCTGGACGTCTCCTATCGGCACCTCGACGTGTCGTCCGAGGACGACTGGGCGGACCTCGCGGCCTCCCTCACGGAAGTGCACGGCCTGGTCAACAACGCGGGCATTCCCATGCGGGCGCGGCTCGGCGACGTCCAACTCGCCGACTGGAACCGGGCGTTCGCGGTGAACACCACGGGCGCCCTGCTCGGCATCCAGGCGCTCGCCCCGCTGATGCCGGCCGGATCGTCCATCGTGAACGTCGGCTCGGTCGCGGGTCTCACCGCTCATCACGCAGTCGCGTACACGACCAGCAAGTGGGCGCTGCGCGGCCTGTCGAAGGTGGCCGCGCTGGAGCTGGCCCCGCGCGGCATCCGTACGAACGTGATCCACCCCGGCTACATCGAGACCCCGCTGATGGCGTCCGCGAACCCGGTCTTCGTACAGGCCCATCTGTCGCTGACGCCCCAGGGGCGGGCGGGGACGGTGGACGAGGTGGCGCCACTGGTCGTCTATCTGCTGTCGGACGAGGCGTCGTACGTCAACGGCGCGGAGATCACCGTCGACGGCGGGTACGCGGCGCACGGCGGGGTGAAGGCGATCACGAACGCGCTCGACGCGACGTGACGGCCGGTGTCCTGGGCGGCACCGGCCGTCGTGGGTGAGGGCCGCGCGCTACTGATCGGTCCGGTCGGTGCGGAAGTTGGCGGTCAGCCGGTTGATGCTCTTCACCGCAAGTTCGGCAAAGTTCGAACGGGCGACGATGGCGGTCGTCTCGCCGTGCCGCCGGACGCTTCGCAGGTCGCGCTGGACCTGGCGCGAGAGTTGGTGGAGTTCGCGCTGGGCGGTGGCGAGGCGCTGTTCGGCGGCGGTGCGGGCCTGTCGGTGCTCCCGTCGGGTGCGGGGAGTGCCGGTGCTGTCGGAAGAGGTCTCTGTGGGCATGTCGGTGCTCGGTTCCGTGGTGGTGGGTCGCGTCGCCGCGAGGGGGCGGACGCCAACGGTGTCCAAATAGGCTTCTGCGGCGCCGAGTTCGGCGGTGTGGACCACGGCGGCGACGTATCCGTCCGGGCGGACGAGCACCCACTGCTCGGAGGCGAGTCCGTAGGCGTTCTGGACGCGGTCGCCGCTGTCGAGGATGTCGCCCCGGGTGCCGATGGTGTGGATGTGCAGGCCGGGGCGCGGCGCCGGGGCCGAGGCCTCGTCCACGTCGTGCCCCAGCAGGGTCCAGTGGGGGCCTTGGAACAGGCTGAAGAGGCGGGTGGGGAGGCCGCCCGTGCCGGTGACGGGCGCGTCGGGCGCGCGGTCGCCGGCCAGTACGCCCTTGTCGCGCCCGGGGGTGTGCAGCGACAGGGGCGAGTTCAGGTAGCCGAGGTCGAGCTGACTGACCTCGCGGCCCCGGTGGATGTCGCGGTTCTTGGCCGCTTCCAGCAGCTTCTCGGACAGGCCGAGGACGGCTTCGGCGATGGGCCGGCGTTCCTGCTCGTACGTCTCCAGCAGGGAGTCCGGGGCACCTCGGAGTACGGCGGCGAGCTTCCAGCCGAGGTTGTAGGCGTCCTGGACGCTGGTGTTGAGGCCCTGTCCGCCGGTCGGCGGGTGGCAGTGCGCCGAGTCCCCGGTCAGGAAAACGCGTCCCCGCCGGTAGGTGTCGGCCAGCCGGGCGTTCATCTGGAACGCGGAGGCCCAGGACACGGAGCGGATGAGGACGTCGTCGCGGCCGGTGCGTTCGCGGAGGAAGGCGGTGAGCCCCTCGGCCGAGAGGTCCAGGTCGACGTCGAAGGGGACGGGGGCCTGGAGCTGGAACATGTCGGTGCCGTAGAGCGGGCACATGGAGACCTGCCCGGCGGTGTCCTCGCCCCAGCGGTGCCAGGCGTCCGACGAGACGCCGTCGGCGTACACGTCGGCCACGATCGCCCGCACGCCCAGGGTCTTGCCGGGGAAGCCGATCCCGAGCGTCTTGCGGACGAAGCTCGATCCGCCGTCGGCACCGATCAAGTACCTTGCCCGTACGGCCTGTTCGCCGTCCGGGGTGGCGATCCGCGCGCTCACGCCGTCGGTGTCCTGGTCGAAACCGACGAGTTCGTGGCCGTAGTGCGGGGCGTGGCCCAGCTCGGCGAGGCGTTCGCGCAGCCGGCGCTCGGTGAGGAACTGCGGGACGAGCAAGGGTATTTGGTACGGCTCCTCCGGCGTCGGCTCCGACATCTCCACGCCGACCTGGTCGATGGGCCCGTCGGCGGTGTAGACGCGCTGGACGGGATACTCGCCGCCGGAGGCGACGATCCGGTCGATCACGCCGAGGTCCTCGAACACCTCC
This sequence comes from Streptomyces sp. NPDC050549, assembly GCF_040655035.1. NCBI lineage: Bacteria > Bacillati > Actinomycetota > Actinomycetes > Kitasatosporales > Streptomycetaceae > Streptomyces > Streptomyces sp. NPDC050549. The sequence goes on along the minus strand of NZ_JBFAJD010000011.1, from coordinate 199,996 downwards.
TGGCTGCGGGGCTGGATGCCCTTGCCCCGGGAGCCGGCGAACGGCTGCGGCGCCTTGTCGATCAGCAGGAAGGCGATGTTCCTGCGGGCGAGGTCGAGGGCGAGGGTCAGACCGGCCGCGCCGGTGCCGCAGATGATGACGTCGGTGTCCGTGGTGGGGGACATGGCTCCGAGCTCCTTCGGTAACTTCATTGATTCCAGTACGAGTTGCATGACGGCCGTGCCGGGGTCAGGGCACCAGGACGGTGCGTACGCCCGGGACCTCGGGCGCGTTCCAGGCGCTCTCGACGTCGGCGAGGGGTACCGCCTGGGCGGTGACCGCGATGCCGCCGCTCTCGATCTCCTCGACGAGGGACGGGAGTTCCTCCAGGTACGTCCTGGTCGACACGGCGCCCTGGCCGTTGCCCTGGAGCCGGAAGTTCGCCGAGCGCAGTGCCACTGACGGGAGTTCGATGGTGGGACCCGCCATGGCTCCGATCTGGATCCAGTTCAGGGCGCGGCCGCGGTCGGCACGGGCCCGCAGCACCGCCATGATCGCGTCACCGGCGGGCTTGCCCCACAAGTAGTCGATGACCAGGTCGACTTCGGCGGCCTCCTTGGCCAGCGCCGTCGCGGTGGCGTCGGCGTCGTCGGTGAGTGCGACGGTCGCGTCCGCGCCGATTCCGGGCAGGGCCGCCAGGCGGGCCCGGTCTCGTCCGGCGCCGACGACCCGCCCGGCACCGAGTCGCTTGGCGACCTGGACGGCCATCTGTCCGGCGTTGCCGGTGGCGCCGAGGATCAGCACCGACTGCCCCGCCTCGATCGGGACGCGGCGGCGCAGCGCCACCCAGGACGACATGGCCGGGTTCATCGCCGCGGCGATCTTCACGACGTCCGCGCCGTCGGGCAGCGGGATGCTGTGCCGGCTGTCGATGACGGTCCGGGTGGCCATGGGGCCGGTCAGTTCGTCGTCGGCGACGAAGTACACCAGGCGTCCGTCCGCACGCCGGCCGACCCCGTCGACTCCGGGCACCATCGGCAGCTTCCCGGTGCTGGTGTAGTGGCTGCCCGACGCGCCGGTGCGCACCCGGGGGTGCAGGCCCACGGCGAGGACGTCGACGAGCTCCTGGTCCTCGTCGGCGGGGGCGGGCAGGTCGAACGGCTCGTGGCTGGGCGGGGCGTCGAACGAGTGGACCACCGCGGCATGGACATCCATGAGAGCTCTCCTCGGCTTTGGTACGCGACACAGAAAGTACGTGAAACAGAAAGTACGTGGCGCGAATTAAAGTAGTAGGTGTCACGTACCTTTGCAAGTAGAATCCGGAACATGACGCCACCGCACGACACCCCGCCCCCGGCCACCGAGGACCTCGGCCTGGTCGACGGCCTCGCCCAGCTGTCGTTCCTGGTGCAGAGCGCCCTCGCCGAGATCGCGGCGCAGTACGACATGTCGGTCGTCCAGACCCGGATGCTCGGGATACTGCGAGACCGGGAGCCGACGATGAACCAGCTCGGCCGCCACCTCGGCCTCGACAAGTCCTCGATCACGGGCCTTGTCGACCGGGCACAGCGCCGGGGTCTGGTCACCCGTACGGCCAGTACCGTCGACCGCCGCTCGTTCCAGGTGTCGATCACCGACGCCGGCCGGCGGCTCGTGGAGCAGGTCGCCGCCCGGTTCGCCGAGCGGATCGAGAAGTGTGTCGAGCCGCTTCCCGGCACCGACCGGAAGCTGCTGTCGCGGATGGCGACACGGATCGTGACCGCCGACGCCCACGACCGTGGCATCGACCTGCGCACCGATCCCCGCTGACCGGACTCCGTCAGAGGGAGCCGCGCGGCACCGTCACCACGTGCTTGCCCACGACGCCGCCGCGCTCGAACGCCCGGTGCGCCGCGGCGATGTCCGCGAGCGGGTACACACTGTCGATCACCGGGCGCAGCGCGCCCGAGGCGACCCGGTCGGCCACATCCCGCAGCACGGGGGTCTCGGGGTTGGCGCTGAAGGTGCGGATGCGGCGGGAGCCGTGCACGCTCGACGCGGCGATCGCGGCGATGGCGGACGGGGACAGTCCGACGGTGACCATCCGGCCGCCCTTGGCCAACCGGCCGCGGTAGCAGTGCAGTTCGGTGCCGACGGTGTCGACGATGACGTCGAACGGCCCGATCTGCTCCGAGGTGGTGGAACCGTAGTCCAGGACCTCGTCGGCGCCGAGCTCGGTCAGGATCTTGGCGTGGCGATCGCGGGCCAGCGCCGTCACGTGGCCGCCCATGGCATGCGCCAACTGCACGGCGGCCGTGCCGACTCCGCCGGCCGCCCCCCGCACCAGGACCCGTTCCCCGCTCACCAGGCGCACACTGTCGCGCAGCGCGATCAGCGCCGTGGAACCCGCGACCACCAGGGCGGCCGCCTCGACCGACGAGAGGTCCGCCGGGGCGTGCGAGATGCGCTCCGCGGGGACCACGACGCACTCGGCCGCCCCGGCGACGGAGTGCCGCTGCCTCGGATGCACCATGCCCCACACCCGGTCCCCGACCCGGTAGCCCTCGGCACCGGCGCCGGTCGCGGCGACGACACCGGCGAAGTCCAGCCCCACCCCGATCGGGAACCGGCGCCCCGACACCATCTTCAACTCCCCTGCCCGGACGATCACATCGTGCCCGTTCACGCTGGACGCCTCGACCGCCACCAGCACCTCACCCGGGCCGGGAGCGGGACGATCCACTTCATTGACCCGCAGAACGTCCGCGGTACCGAAACTCGTGATCTGAACGGCCTTCATGTCGCTGTCCTTCCGTGGCCCGCTGTGTGGTCGATCCGATGCTGGGCCCCGCACGCGACATCACGGTCGTTCTCCTTTTCCTGGGTCTGCCAGACCCACCCTCCCGGGCCGTGCCGACGGCATACTGACGCGGTGACCGACTCCTCCCCCGCCATGAGCAGCGACCCCCGACGCGAACTCGCGGAGTTCCTGCGCACCCGCCGAACCCGGCTGCGGCCGGAGGACGTCGGCCTGGAACCCGGCCCGAGACGGCGCGTCGCGGGGCTGCGGCGCGAGGAGCTGGCCCTGCTGGCGGGAGTGAGTTCGGACTACTACCAGCGCATGGAGCAGGGACGCGACGTACGCCCCTCCGAACAGGTCCTCGACGCTCTCGCACGCGCCCTCGACTTCTCCGCCGAGGAGACCCGCCACCTGCACAGTCTCGCCGCCGCCGCACGCACCCCGGCCCACCCGCCGCGTTCGTACGAGCCGGAGGAGGTGCCGGACACCACGCTGCGGCTGCTGCACGGCATGACCGCGCCCGCTCTGGTCGTCGGCCGTTTCCTGGACGTGCTGGCCTGGAACCCGCTCGGTGGTGCCCTGTTGGGGGACTTCACCCGGCAGCCCCAGAAGGAGCGGAACATGCTGGCGCTGTTCCTGCACCCCCAAGCCGACCGGACCTGCCCGAACCGGGCGGCCACCGTCGCGGAGCTGATCGGGATGCTGCGGACGCAGGTCGCCGCCGATCCCGGCAACCCGCGCGCCGTCGAGCTGGTGGGTGAACTCGCCGTCCGCAGCGACGAGTTCGCGGCCCTGTGGGCCCTCCACGACGTGGAGGAACCGACCTGCGGCCAGATGCGCCTGAACCATCCCCGGGTCGGCGAACTGAACCTGGACTGGGACGCCTACCCGATACCGGGCAACCCCGGTCCCGCGCTCATGGTCTGCACCGCCGCCGAAGGCAGCCGCGACGCCGAGCGGCTCCGACTCCTCGCCGGCCAACCCGACGCCCGCTGAGGACGGTTCCTGATCAGCCGCCCAGCCGAAGGCCCGCGAGCCAGACGTCAGGCGTGCCGGGTGCTGATTCCTCGGCCGTCAGGCGGGCCAGGATCTGCCGTGCGCGGCGCAGGAGTGCGAGGGCGGTCATCGGAACCTCCGGTGTCATGGGTTGATTTCCCTGTCTTCACCCCACCGACGAACGGCCCCTACACGGATCGACACTCCGCGAGCCTCCGCTCCAAGAACCTTCGCTCCGCGTCGTTCTCCACCAACTCCAGCGCCCGCCCGTACGCTTCGGCCGCTTCCTCCGTACGGCCGCTGCGGCGCAGCAGATCGGCGCGGGTGGCGGGCAGCAGGTGATAGTCAGTCAGTTCACCCGACCGCTCCAGTTCGGCCACCAACTCCAGCCCGGCGTCCGGGTGTTGGGCCATCCCGACGGCCACCGCACGGTTGAGGCGCACCACGGCCGAGGGCACGAAGCGCTCCAACTCGCCGTACAGGCCTGCGATGTCGGCCCAGTCGGTGTCGGCGGCGGTGGGTGCTGTGGTGTGGCAGGCGGCGATGGCGGCCTGGATCTGGTACGGCCCTGGCCTGCCCCGCCGGAGGACCGTCTCCAGGAGAGCGGCGGCCTCGTCGATCTCCAACCGGTCCCACGCCGCACGGTCCTGGTCCTCCAATGTCACCAACTCACCCGCAGCGTCCACGCGCGTGTCACGACGGGCGTCGTGCAGCAGCAACAGCGCCAGCAGGCCCAGCACTTCGGGCTCGTCCGGCATCAAGTGGGCCAGCGCGCGGGCCAGTCGGATCGCCTCCGCGCACAGGTTCGCGCGGACCAGTTCGGCGCCGGACGTGGCCGCGTACCCCTCGTTGAAGAGGAGGTAGACCACGCCGAGCACCCCCGTCGTGCGCTCGGGCAGCAGATGCGCGGGCGGTACCCGATACGGGATGCCGGCGTTGCGGATCTTCTTCTTGGCGCGCACCAGCCGCTGCGCCATGGTCGCCTCGGGGACGAGAAAGGCGCGGGCGATCTCGGAGGTGGTCAGCCCGGCGAGCGTGCGCAACGTCAGGGCGACCCGGGCCTCGATGGGCAGCGCGGGATGACAGCAGGTGAAGACCAGCCGCAGCCGGTCGTCCTCCACCCCGCTGTCGTCACCGTCGTACTCCGGGTCGTACGGTCCCTCGTCCCGCCCCAGCACCGCGACCTCCCGGAGTTTCGCCGCCCCGACCGCCTCCCGGCGCAGCACGTCGAGGGCGCGGTTGCGGGCGGTGGTGGTCAGCCAGGCGCCGGGGCAGCGCGGGATTCCGTCGCGCCGCCACCGGTCGAGTGCCTGGGCGAAGGCGTCCTGCGCGCACTCCTCCGCGAGGTCCCAGTCGCCGGTCACCCGGATCAGGGTGGCCACGACCTGGCCCCACTCCTCGCGGAAGGCGGCGGCGACGGCCTCCTCGACGTCCGGCACGTTCACTCCCAGACCGGCCGCACCTCGACCGAGCCGCCGGCGAGCGCGGCGGGGTGCCGGGAGGCCAGCGAGATCGCCTCGTCCAGATCGGCGACCTCGATGATGTCGATGCCCGCGACGTACTCCTTGGACTCGACGAACGGGCCGTCGCTGAGCAGGACTTCGTCGCCCTGGACGCGGACGGTGGTGGCGTCGGAGGACGGCCGCAGGCGGGCCCCGCCACGTATCAGGTCACGGCTGCGGACCTCGTCGATGTAGGAGGTGAAGCGCGGGTCGGCGGCGATCTCGGCGGGGCCGAGTTCCTCGCCGCCGACGGGGGTGCAGATGAGCAGGACGTACTTCATGCCTGCTCCCCGGCCTTCTCGGTGACGGCTGAGATGTGTTCGTGGACAATCTGCCAGGCCAGTCCGGTGTTGCGGTAGCCGGTGGTCACGCGCAGTACCTCGTCCAGCGGCCGGCCGTCGGTGCGGGTGCCGCGCAGCCGGACGAGGGCGTGCCCGAAGGCGACGGACTCGTCGACGTGGACGCGGAACTCCAGCACCTCACGGTTCAGGGGCCAGGTCACGCCCCCGAGGACGTCCTCCACGGCCTTGCGGAAGGCAGCGGTCCCGGGCCGTTCGGCGTCGAGCGCCCGGATCTGCGTCTCGCCGTCCTCCTCACCGTCCATCGGCCAGAAGGGGCGCACCTCCATGGCACCGATGGTGGCCACGGGGTGCTCGGCGGCGGCCTCGACGGCCTCCTCCAGGGTGTCGCACTCCAGGATGTCGAATCCGGCGACGTACTCCTTGGTCTCCGCGAACGGCCCGTCCGTACGGAGCACCTCCCCGCCGCGCACCCGTACGGTGACGGCGTCGGCGGGCAGCGCGAGCCGGTGGCCGTGCAGCCGTACGCCGCGGTCGCCGAGTTCCTCCACCCAGGGTTCGACGGGTGCCATACCTGAGGCGTCGGCGGTGTCGTCGCCGCACACGAGCAGCATGTACTTCATGGATCCTCCCGGTCCTCATGAGCTTCCTACACCCCACCGACGAACGCAGCCGAGCCGGATCGACACCCTCTCCGAAAAACTCCTTCGGAAAAACGAAGAGGCCGGGGCGCTGAGGCCCCGGCCTTCTTCCACGGCGTACGTCCTACGCGGTCGCCGCCTGCACCGACGGCTCCCCCGCGTCCACGGTCGCGCGTTCGGTGTTCCTGCGCACCAGCAGCAGGGTGACGACCGCGCCCAGCAGGGAGGCGCAGCCGCAGATCACCACACCGAGGGCCATGCCGTGGCCGAGGGCGGTCTGCGCCGCGGCCTTGGCCTGGGCGCTGCCCGCGTTGACGACGGCGAGGGGTCCGGCCGCCTTCTCCATGCCCGCGTCGGCCCCGCTGAGCTTGCCGACGAGGGCGGAGGACGCGGCGCTCATCGCGATGGTGCTGATGACCGCAGGGCCGAGGCCCTGGCCGAACTCGCGGACCAGGCTGGTCGCGCCGCTGGCCATCCCGGTCATGTTGATCGGTACGGCGTTCACGGCGGCGGAGGTCAGCGAGGACACCACGCAGATGAAGCCGACACCGAGCAGCAGCACCGGGCCGATGAAGGCGGCGAGGGAGGTGGTGGTGATGGGCAGCGCGGCGATCCAGAACTGGCCGGCGGCCATGGGCAGCAGGCCGCCCATCAGAAGCCAGCGGGCGTCGACGCGGGTGAGCATCCTGCTGAGCACCGGCGCCAGCAGCAGTGGGATCAACTGGAGGATCACGAACGGCATTCCGGCCCGCAGCGCGCTCAGGTGCATGACCGCGCCGAGGCGAATGGAGACGCAGTAGGCGGTGCCGATGAAGCCGAACATGCCGGCCAGGGCGACGACGGCCGCCGCCGCGAACGAGGGGATCTTCAGCAGGTCGAGGTTGAACATCGGGGAGGGCGCGCGGGTCTCCGCGACGACGAACCCGGCGAGTGCCACGGCCGCCAGGGTCAGCGAGCCGACGATCGCCGCACTGCCCCAGCCGCGGTCGCCGCCCTCGATGATGCCCCAGAGCAGGGCGGTGAGGCCGACGGCGATGGTGATCTGGCCCGGCCAGTCCAGTGCGCGGCCCTCGGGTGCCTTGGAGTCGGTGACGAGCTTCCAGCAGGCGACCGCGACGACCAGACCGAGGACGACCGGCGGCACGAACGCCCAGCGGAAGTCGGCGACCGTGGCGAGGATCCCGGAGGACAGCGGGCCGAGCGCGGAGGCGAGGGAGATCGACAGCGCCCAGGTGGAGACTGCCCTGGCCCGGTCCTTGCCGTCCGGTGTGGCCGCCGCGATGACCGCGAGGGAACTGGGGAAGAGGGCGGCGGCGCCGATGCCGGCGAGGGCCTGGCCGATCCACAGCATGGTGATGTTCTGCGAGGTGGCGTTGAGGAGTTCACCGAGCGCCAGGACGAGCCCGCCGAGCACCAACAGCCGCTTGCGTCCGAAGAGATCGCCCACCACACCGAAATTCAGTTCCAGAATCGCGGTGGGAAGAATGAAGGCGGAGGTGACCCAGGCGACCTGGGAACCCGAGGCGCCGAATGCGGCCTGGATTTCCCCGTTGATGGGCGAGGGAACGGTAATGCACAACTGTGCCGCCGCGACCGCGAGACAGCACGCTATGAGCGTTCCTGGGTCCAGTCTTTTCAAGGAGATCGAATCCGTCATCGTGCGTGCCCTCACTCTGCGTTTTTCTCTATGAGTTCGATGAGATTTCCCTCGGGGTCGCTGACCCAGGCCATGCGCACTCCGGGCTCGGGGGACGGCCCGGGTGCCATGACCTCGCCCGCGCCACGCGCCACCAACTTCGCGTGGACGGGGTCGAGTTCGGGGGTGGTGACCGCGAAGTGCCCGTATCCCTCGGTCAGTGCGGCGGTCATCGGGTCCGGCGCGCGAAGTCCGGGGGCGGAACCGGGTCTGGCGAGCAGCTCGATGCGCCAGCCCCGCGGATGCTCCAGGACAACGCCTCTCAGACCGGGCCCTTCCAGGTGGAACTCGAAGACTGCCTTCAGGCCGAACGCGCCCTGGTACCAGGCGGTTTGGGCGGTCAGGTCGCGTACGTTGACGCCCACGTGGTCGAGTCGGACGGTCACGGCGGCTCAGCCCGCCATCGCGCTGTCGCCGCCGTCGACCATGAGGTTGGCGCCGTTGACGAAGGCCGCCTCGTCGGAGCAGAGGAAGGCGGCGGCCCGCGCGATGTCCTCGGGCCGCCCCACCCGCCCGACCGGGATCCGCGCCTCCAACTGGGCCCTGGGCCCGTCCGGATCGTCGAGGAAGGGTGCGGTGGCGGAGGTGCGGGTCATGCCGGGGGCGATGGTGTTGACCCGGATGCGGTGCGGGGCGCCGGCCGCGCACAGGTGCATGCTCATCGCCAGCACCCCGCCCTTGGCGGCCCCGTGGGGCACCATCGGCATGAACGGCGCCCCGCGTACCGCGGCCACGGAGGCGACGTTGAGAACGGCCCCGCCACCACGGGCGATCAGGTGCGGCCAGGCGGCCTGGGTGCAGAAGTAGGGGATGTCCAGCTCGTTCTTGATGGTGAAGTACCAGTCCTCGGCGGGCATGGTCTCGAACGGGCCGTTCCGCAGCGCGGAGGCGTTGTTGTAGAGGATGTCGATCCCGCCGAAGGCCGCGATCCCGGCATCGATCCACTCACGGGCGCCGTCCTGGGTGGACAGGTCCACGGGTGCCAGGGACCGCATGATTCCACCGGCCTTTTCGACGAGCTCCACGGTTTCCGCGGCACTGTCCTCGTCGATGTCGCAGCCGAAAACCTCGGCGCCCTCCGCCGCGAATATCTGCGCCGCGGCCCGCCCTATTCCTGCCCCCGTTCCACTGATGAAAGCGATTTTTCCGGCCAGTCGACCCATGATTGCCAAGTCCCTTGTCCCGTGCCGCCGTGGTGCGGTGGTGGCAGCGTAGGTACGGCCATTGGCGAGAACAAGAAATGGGGCAGTGAAGGGCCATCGGGGGTTCGTATGGCTGGTATGGGGCGCGGGGCGGAGGACTCGTCCCGGGTTTCACAGGATTCGTCAGAGGACGTCGAGGACGGCCTTCCCGCGCAGGCTGCGACCGCTCAGCGCCTCGACCGCCTCGGCGATGCGGTCCCACGGGCCGCGCCAGCCGACCGGCACCCGCAGGCGGCCGTCGCCGACCAGCGCGAGCAGTCGCCTCAACTGCGCCTGCCGGTCGGTGAGTCCACCGCCGTTGTAGACCGACACGATCGCCCTGGGTGTGCTGCTGCCGAGCGTGACACCCACAGGCAGTACAGCGTCCCGCCCGGCGGCCCAGCCGACGCTCTGCAGACTGCCGCCCGGCGCCAACAGGCCGTAGGCGGACACCAGTTGGGCCCCGCCCACGGTGTCGATCACGACGTCCAGGGGCTCCTCCACCTCGTCGACAACGGCCACCGTCTCGCGCGCCCCCAGCTCACGGACCCACCGCGCACCGCCTTCGGAGCCGGCCACGCCGATGACGTACGCCCCGCCCAGCGCGGCGAGTTGCACGGCGAACCCGCCGACGCCGCCGGACGCCCCGGTGACCAGGACCCGGCGGCCCAGGAGCGGGCCGGCCTGTTCCAGCGCGCGCAGAGCCGTGCCGGCCGCGACGGGCAGGGCGGCGGCCTCGCCGAGATCGACCTCGTCCGGCACCACGGCCACATCGGCCACGTCCAGGGCGCGCAGCGCGCCGAATCCGCCGCCTTCCCCGAATCCGACGACGCGACTGCCCACCGCGGGCCCACCCCCGCCGGCGGCGGCCCGCACGACGACACCGGCCGAGTCGAAGCCGATCACCTCGCCGGGCGTGCCCCGCTGCGCGAAGTACAGCTCGGCCGAGTTGAGGGAGGTGTGCCCGACCTCCACCAGCAGCTGCCCCGGACCCGGCACCGGGTCGGGCGCCTCCCCGAGCCGCAGCCCACCGGCCGCCCCCGGATCCACGATCAGTGCACGCACGACCTGCCCCTCTCGTCGTAGGTCACTCGTCCCGGGACAACCGGCGCGGAACCGGTGTTCTTCCCGTCGTCCGCCGCACGATCACGATTGGATGGAGCCATGAGCACCGACGACCCCGCACGGCTGATGCGCGCGAACCAGGCGAACTGGGACGCCCGCACCCCCGTCCACCTCGCCAGCCGGTTCTACGGCCTCGACGGGGCCCGGGACCCGGACCGCTGGTTCGCCGCCTTCGAATGGGACGACCTCGGCGACCTGGCGGGCCGTGACGTGCTCCACCTGCAGTGCCATCTCGGCACCGAGACCCTCGCGTTCGCGCGGCGCGGGGCACGAGCCGTGGGACTCGACTTCTCCGGGGCTTCCGTGACGGCCGCGACCGGCATCGCGGCGAAGGCGGGCCTCGACGTCGACTACGTGCACGCGAACGTGTACGACGCCGTCGAGGCCCTGGGGCAGCGGCAGTTCGACGTCGTGTACACCGGCAAGGGCGCCCTCTGCTACCTGCCCGATCTCCCGCGCTGGGCAGATGTGATCGCCCAACTCCTGCGCCCCGGAGGCCTGTTGTACATCGTCGAATTCCACCCCCTGCTCAACTCTCTGGGCCCGAAGCCGAATCCGGGCGAGGGGCCCGAATTGCTGCTGCGGCACGACTACCTGGGCGGCGGCGGCCCGGTGCACCGGGACGCGACGTTCACGTACACCGACGGCCCGGCCGTGGCGGACGCGACCGACAGCTATGAGTGGATGCACGGAATGGACGAGGTCATCAACGCGTTGACAAGGGCAGGACTGAACATCCGACGGCTCCGCGAGAGCGACGAACTCCCGTGGCCGCGCTGGCCCCGGATGGAGCGGACCCCGACCGGCTGGTGGCGACTGCCGGAGCCGAGGATCCCCCTGCTGTACGGCCTGCTGGCGAGCCGCTGAGCCGTAACTCACAGCCAGACTCGCACCTGGTGTGCTACGGTGCGGTCAGCACTTGTGTACGCCCCGTTGTGGGCGCCGGTGCCGGCACCACTTCTTCTCCGCCGACGGGCCCGTCGATTCCGACCGGCACACGGCTTCTTCACACCGCCTCGTGACCGGCGTTCTTCCGCCGTACCCGAGGTGATGTTCCCGCCGCCCCGAGGAGCGCTCATGCGCCCTCCCTCTGCGGCTTCTCCCCCTTCCTTCCGCATGACACATGCAACCGTCCTTGAAAGGACCACTCATCATGACCACCACACTCGAACACCCCCCGGTACAAGAGCAGCCCCGCACCCAGACCGCCACCGGTGTCCTCGACATCGACGGCAACGGGAAGGGGCACCTGCGGGCGCTGGACTGCAAGCCCTCGCCCACCGACCTCCAGGTCTCCCCCGCGCTGATCCGCCGTCACGGCCTGCGCAAGGGCGACCTCGTGGAGGGCGTCCGCGGCGGGCAGCGCGCCCTGACCGAGGTCGCGTTCGTCAATGGGAGCACGCCCGACGAACTGCGCGGCCGGCGCCACTTCCGCGACCTCACTCCGCTGCACCCGCGCGAGCGGCTGCACCTCGAACACCCGGCGGCCGGACTCACCGGACGCGTCGCCGACCTGATCGCCCCCGTGGGCAAGGGCCAGCGCGGACTGATCGTGGCCCCGCCCAAGACCGGCAAGACCGTCCTGCTCCAGCAGATCGCGGCAGCCGTCGCCGGCAACCACCCCGAGGCCCGGCTGATGGTCGTGCTGCTCGACGAGCGGCCCGAGGAGGTCACCGACATGCGGCGTTCCGTGCGCGGCGAGGTGTACTCCTCCACCTTCGACCAGGCGCCCAAACAGCACATCGCGCTGGCCGAGCTCGTGATCGAACGGGCCAAGCGGCTCGTCGAGGCGGGCGAGGACGTAGTGATCCTGCTCGACTCCCTGACCCGGCTCTGCCGGGCGCACAACAACGCGGCGGCCTCCGGCGGCCGTACCCTCAGCGGCGGTGTCGACGCGACCGCGCTGATCGGCCCGAAGAAGTTCTTCGGCGCCGCCCGCCTCGCGGAGGAGGGCGGCTCGCTCACCATCCTCGCCACCGCACTTGTCGAGACCGGCTCCCGTGCCGACGACTTCTACTTCGAGGAGCTCAAGAGCACGGGCAACATGGAGCTCCGCCTCAGCCGCGAGCTGGCCTCCCGCCGGGTGTTCCCCGCCGTCGAGATCAACCCGTCGGGCACCCGCCGCGAGGAACTCCTGCTCACGCCGGCCGAGTTGACGGCAGTACAGGGCCTGCGCCGCGTCCTCCAGAACAGGGACGGCCAGACCAGCACGGAAACCCTGCTGGAACGCATGCGGGAGACCCGGGACAACGCGACGTTCCTGCGGCGCATCCAGCCCACGCTGCCTTCGAGCTGACCGGAGCCGCCGTTTTCAGGGGCGCGGGCCTGTGTCCATATGCGGCTCCGCCGTGCGGGCGCGACCAGCCTCCACCGGCCGACAGTCGAATCACTAGCGCATCCGGGTGCACACTCACCCCGCCCGGCCCCGCCAGCACCCTGGACAACGACTCCGTTCCTACGTTTGCGGTATGACAATCGGATTGCCATCCCGGATGACCGCGTCGGCCTGCGCCCTCTGCCTAGCGGGCGTGCTCGCGTTGACGCCCGTCGCGGCGACAGCACACACCGGGTCGGATCCCGGCACAGCGCCACCACCCCCCGCGCTCCTGAACAGCCCGGACACCCAGGTCCGCCCCCACCCCGGCACCCCCCAGGTCCCCGACGTCTCCGCCCTGTCCTGGCTGGTCGCAGACACCCGCACCGGCGAGGTACTCGCGGCCCACGACGCCCACCGCAGACTCCCGCCCGCCAGCACCCTGAAGACACTGTTCGCCCTGACCGTCCTCCCCACCCTTCCCGGAGGGCTCCGGCACCGCGTCAGCGAACAGGACCTGGCCGGCATCGGCGAGGGCAGCAGCCTGGTCGGGGTCGAGGAGGGCCACACCTACCGCGTCGCCGACCTGTGGCGCGGGGTCTTCCTCAACTCCGGGAACGACGCCGTGCACGTCCTGGCCGCCCTCGACGGCGGCTGGGACGCCACGGCCGCCCGGATGCAGGCCAAGGCCCGTTCTCTGGGCGCGCTCGACACGCATGTCATCTCACCGGACGGCTACGACACCGACGGCCAGGTGTCCTCCGCCTTCGACCTCGCGGTGTTCGGGCGGGCCGGACTGCGCAACGCGGACTTCGCGCGGTACTGCTCCACCGCCGAGGCCGCGTTCCCCGGTGGCGGATCGTCGTACGCGATCCAGAACACCAACCGGCTGCTGACCGGCAACGACGGCGTCGAGCCGTATCCGGGCCTGATCGGTGTGAAGAACGGCTACACCACCCACGCGGGCAACACGCTGGTCGCGGCGGCGCGTCGGGGCGGGCGGTCGCTCGTCGTCACGGTGATGAACCCTCAGGCGGGCGGCGGCTTCACCGTGTACGAGGAGGCGCGCGAACTGCTCGACTGGGGTTTCGCGGCTGCCGGTCGGGTCGATCCGGTGGGGTCGCTGGACGCGTTGCGGGCGAGCCCGAGGCCGGGTCCCGCCGCCGTACCGGTGGCCGCGGCGGTCGTACCGGACGACGGTCCGGGCTGGGCCGAGACGGCGGTGATCGTGGCCGCCGCGGTGCTGGGCGCGGGCGCGGTGGTGGCGGCGCTGCGGTTCAGGGGCCGGCGGATCCCCTCGGCCTGACCGGTCGGCAGCCACAGCAGCAGACCGAGCGTGACCCAGGTGTACGTGTTGCTGCCGAGGAAGCCGTCGATGCCCGAGGAGTCGTCGAACCACAGCCATACGACGCTGGTGCACATCACCGCGTACAGGGCGCCCGTGATCCGCTCGTGCCCCGCGCGGACCAGTACGGCGAACGAGGGCAGCAGCCACACGAGATGGTGCACCCAGGTGATCGGGCTGATCAGACACGCGGTCAGCCCGGTCAGCGCGAACGCGGCCGCCCAGTCCTCCGCGACGACCGCACGGCTTACCCGCACCGCCCATACGCACAGCACGATCAGCACGACCGTCGCCCACAGCGGGCGGCCGGTCTCGCCGAGGCGGGCCAGGACGCCCTGAAGGGACTGGTTGGAGACGTAGTCGAGACGGCCCACCCGGGTGGTGTCCCACATCGCCTGGGTCCAGTAGAACTTCGAGGCACCCGGGACCACCAGGGCCGCGAGCCCGGTCGCCGCCAGCGCCACAGCCGTCGCCACCGCGGCGGCTTTCCAGCGTCTGGCCACCAGCAGCAGACCGATGAACAGAGCCGGCGTGAGCTTGATTGCCGCCGCGAGGCCGATGCCGACGCCCGCCCAGCGGCCCCGGCCGGTGGAGAGCAGCCAGCCGTCGCCGAGGACGAGGGCCAGCAGCAGGAGGTTCACCTGCCCGAAGCTGAAGGTGTCGCGCAACGGCTCGAACAGCGCCAGCCCGCAAGCCACCAGGGCCCACCCGAACCAGCCGTAGCGCCGCCACCCGGGACCGGCCAGGATGCGCAGCACCACGGCGAGGGCCACCAGGTTGAGGACCAGCGCCGCGACGATCGCGGCGCCGAGCCCGAGGTACGCCATCGGAGCCATGCTGACGGCGGCGAACGGCGGGTAGGTGAAGCCGTAGGTCGTCCCGGGCACGTGGTAGTCGTAGATCCGGCCGCCGTGGTGGAGCCAGGTGTGGACGGTGCCGTAGTAGACGCGCAGGTCGAACCAGTCGCGCAGCAGTGGGACGGTCGCGGTGAAGACGGTCACGGCGGTGGCGAGGGCCAGCACCAGGAGGAGTCGGCCGCGGTCGGTGGTGGGCGTTCTCATGCCGTACGTCCCAGGGCCGGGGCCTCCGCCGCCTGGCGGGCCTGCCAGAGGACGACGATCGCGAGAACGCCGCCGGAGACGGCCAGCACTAGTTGCCCGATGTCGGCGGGCCCGCCGCTGGGCAGTACGGCGAGCGCGAGGACGCCGGTCACGGCGGCCACCCGGTGGCGCACGGACGTGCTGGGCGCGGCGGCGGCGATGAGGAACAGGCCCCACAGGGCGTACCAGGGGCGGATCGCCGGGCCGAAGGCGGCGACGACCGCGAGGCTCAGGCCGAGGGCGTAGACCGGGCTGGGCCTCAGCCGCAGCCATATGGCCAGGATGGCCGCGCCGGTGACCGCGAGTCCGAGGGCGTGCCAGGCCGGGATCGCGAAGGGGGCCAGGCTGCTGCCGAGGTGTTCCAGGAGGGCGCCGGTGGCGCGGCCGAGGAGGCTGGTGAGTGCCCAGTTGTGCGCCGAGACGGGTGTGTCGAGGGCGCCTATCCAGCCGTAGCCCGTGCCCGCGACGGCCGTGGCGGCGACCGTGGTGACCGCGGACGCGGCGACGGTCGCCGCGACGGCCTTGGCCGGGCGGTGGCCCGCGCGGATCTGGAGCAGCACGACCGCGGCGAGCCCGAGCGCGGCGGGTGCCTTGACGAGAGCGGCGAGCATGACGAGTACGGCGCCCAGGACCGGCCACCGGCCGCGCGCGGCGACCAGGCCCACACCGAGCAGCCCGAGCATGATCGCGTCGTTGTGGGCGCCCGCGACCAGGTGGAGCAGCACCAGCGGGTTGAGGGCGCCCAGCCAGAGCGCGGCGGCCGGGTCGGCGCCGCTGTGCCGGGCGAGCCGGGGCAGGGCGGCGGCCATCAGGCCCACCCCGAGCAGGGCGACGAGCCGCATCCCGAAGAGCCCGGCGGGGAGTTGGCCCCGGGTCAGTCCGGACAGCCCCGAGGCCAGGGCGAGGAACACCGGGCCGTACGGCGCCCCGGTGTGCTGCCACAGCGGGGCGACCTCGTCGGCGAGGGGGCCGCCGAGCGCGGCGGGGCCGTGCGCGTAGACGTCCATGTGGGCGTCGACCATGGCGCCCTGCGCGAGATAGCTGTACACGTCCCGGCTGAACAGCGGCGGCGCGAGCAGCAGCGGGGCCGCCCACACGGCGAGGACCAGCAGCAGGGCGCGCGGGCTGGGCGGTTCGGCGCTGCGGATCAGCTTGCCCAGCAGCAGCCAGGCCGCGATCAGCAGGACGACACCGAAGTAGACCCCGACCAGCCCCAGCGCGGCCTGCGCCGAGGCCGGGGAGAAGAGGTCGGCGGACGGAAGCGCTCCGGCCGTCTCGCCGCCCAGCGCGAGGACGGCGGTACCCGCCAGACCGAGTACCTGGCAGCGGCGGAGATCGACGGGAAAAGCCATGGCCAACACTCGCCAAGCGTGTCAACGCCGGATGGCGGGAAAGCGACGCCCCGCTCTCCGTGCGGCGGACTGCGCGTGACCTCCGTGTGATCGGGCCCGGACACCCGTGAATTCGCGCTGTCCGTCAGAACACCGACACCCCGGTGAGCGTCGTGAAACGGTCCAGGGCGGCGACGCCGGCCACCGAGTTCCCCCGTTCGTCGAGTCCCGGGCTCCACACGGCGATGGTGCAGCGGCCCGGCACTACGGCGATGATCCCGCCGCCCACTCCGCTCTTGCCGGGCAGGCCCACGCGGTAGGCGAACTCGCCCGCCGCGTCGTACGTCCCGCAGGTCAGCATCACTGCGTTGACCTGCTTGGCCTGGGTGAGGGTGAGCAGCCGGGTGCCGTCGGCGCGGCTGCCGTGCCGGGCCAGGAAACCGACCGCGAGGGCGAGGTCGGCGCAGGACGCCATGATGGAGCACTGCCTGAAGTACTGGTCGAGGAGGACGGGCACCTCGTTGTCGATGTTGCCGTAGGACTTCATGAAGTGGGCGAGGGCCGCGTTGCGGTCGCCGTGCGCGGACTCGGAGGCGGCGACCTCCTTGTCGAAGTCGAGGCTCGCGTTGCCGCTCTCGGTGCGCAGGAAGGACAGCAGCTCGCC
Source organism: Streptomyces sp. NPDC050549 (assembly GCF_040655035.1). Classification (NCBI taxonomy): domain Bacteria; kingdom Bacillati; phylum Actinomycetota; class Actinomycetes; order Kitasatosporales; family Streptomycetaceae; genus Streptomyces; species Streptomyces sp. NPDC050549. Next base: position 183,044 of record NZ_JBFAJD010000011.1, on the reverse strand, counting down.
CGCCGCGTCGCCGGTACGGGTCTGCAGCCGGTCGGTGACGACGAGCGCGCCCGCGTTGATGAACGGGTTGCGCGGGATGCCGCTCTCGTACTCCAGCTGGACAAGGGAGTTGAACGGGTTGCCGGAGGGCTCGCGGCCCACGTGCTCCCAGAGTTCGTCGCCCTCGCGGGCCAGGTCGAGGGCGAGGGTGAAGACCTTGGTGATGGACTGCGTGGAGAACGGCTGCCGCCAGTCCCCCACGCCGTAGACCGTGCCGTCCAGCTCCGCGACGGCCATGCCGAAGCTGCGCGGGTCGCAGGCCGCGAGCGCCGGGATGTAGTCGGCGGGCCGGCCGCGGCCGGGGGTCCGCTCGATCTCGCCGGCGATGCGCTCCAGGACCGGCAGGAAGGTCATCGAGGGGGACATGATCACCATTGTGCCTCCGGCCCGGTCCTGGTGCGCGTCCGCCGTCAGACGGCCACGGGACCGCTGCCCGCCAGGACCTCGGGCCGCAGCAGACCGGCGAGCGTCTCTGCGGGCAACAGGCCCTTCTCCAGAACGAGTTCGGCCACGCCCCGGCCGGAGGCGAGGGCCTCCTTGGCGATGTCGGTGGCGGCCGTGTACCCGATGTGCGGGTTGAGCGCGGTCACCAGGCCGATGGAGTTCTCCACGCTCGCGCGCAGCGCCTCGGTGTTGGCGGTGATGCCGTCCACGCACCGCTCGGCCAGCGTGAGGCACGCGGCCCGCAGGTGCGTGATGCTCTCGGACAGCGAGTGCAGGATGATCGGCTCGAACGCGTTGAGCTGGAGCTGTCCGGCCTCGGCGGCCATCGTGATGGTGACGTCGTTGCCGATCACCTCGAAGGCAACCTGGTTGACGACCTCGGGGATCACCGGGTTGACCTTGCCGGGCATGATGCTCGAACCGGCCTGAACCGGCGGCAGGTTGATCTCCCCGAGCCCCGCGCGCGGCCCCGAGGACAGCAGCCGCAGGTCGTTGCAGCTCTTGGAGAGCTTGGCCGCGACCCGCTTCAGCACACCCGACATCTGGACGAACGCCCCGCAGTCCTGCGTGGCCTCGACCAGGTTGGCCGCCGTCACGAGCGGCAGCCCGGTGATCTCGGCGAGGTGCCGCCGGGCCGACTCGGCATATCCTGCCGGCGCATTGAGTCCGGTGCCGATGGCCGTGGCGCCCAGGTTGATCTCATGGATCAACTGGACGGCCTCGTCAAGACGTTGACGGTCCTCGTCAATCATGACGGCATACGCGGAGAACTCCTGACCGAGCGTCATCGGCACCGCGTCCTGCAACTGTGTACGGCCCATCTTGAGCACGTCGCGGAACTCGACGGCCTTACGGGCGAACGCGTCCTGCAGTACGGACATCGACGCGATCAATCCATGTACGGCAAAGACGGTCGCTATCTTGACTGCGGTCGGATACACGTCATTGGTCGACTGCCCGAGGTTGACGTCCTCGTTCGGGTGCAGGTACTGGTACTCGCCCTTGCCATGTCCCAGCAACTCCAACGCCCGGTTGGCGACAACCTCGTTGGCGTTCATGTTGGTGGAGGTACCGGCCCCACCCTGCACCACGTCCACGACGAACTGGTCGTGCAGCTTCCCGTCCCGGATCTCCCGGCACGCGGCGACAATGGCGGCCGCCTTCTCCGCCGACAGCAGCCCCAACCCCTGATTGGCGAGGGCGGCGGCTTCCTTGACGGCGGCAAGAGCATTGACCAAGTGCGGGTAGACGGAGACCGGCGTCCCGGTGATGGGGAAGTTCTCCGTGGCCCGCAGGGTGTGAACACCCCAGTAGGCATCGGCGGGAACGTCCCGGTCACCGAGCAGATCATGTTCGCGACGAGTGACGACAGTCATGAGGTTCACTTTCCGAAGAGGCCAAGGACACTGCTTTTAGGGGTGCGGGGCTGTATCGATATGCGGCTCCGCCGCGTGGGCGCGACCAGTCACAACGGACCCGCAGCGACCCGACAACCGATCTAGGCACACGCGGACAACGGCGGCACGGGGTCCAGAGCCCGCACAGGCCGCACACACCCCACCGGCTCCCCTCCCCCGAGCAACGGTTCCCCCGCGAACTCGGCAAGCCGAACCGGATCAACCCCGGCCCGGGCAAGCCCAGCGGCAGCGACAGGCACCCGCGCCCGACCGGCCCCGTCCGCGATCTTCACCGCGACAGCCCGCCCATCGGGCAACGCGGCAACCTCAACACCCTCGAACCCGTCCTTGGCCAACAGCCCGGGAACGGCCCGCATCAACGCGGCCACATCGCGCCCGGCCCCGGACGCCATCTCGGCATACTCGCGCATCGCGTCCGCGACCCGGGCCTCGGGCGTACCGGGCGCGGCCGTGGTGATCCGCGAAACGGCCCGAGCAAGCCCGTGCAGCGAAATGGAGAACAGCGGAGCCCCGCACCCGTCGACACTCACGCGGGCGATCCGCTGCCCGGTGAGATCCTCGACGATCTCCGCGATCGCCTGCTGGAGCGGGTGCGCGGGGTCGAGGTAGTCGTCGAGGGACCAGCCGTTGAGCTTCGACACGTACAGCATGGCCGCGTGCTTGCCGGAGCAGTTCTGGGCGAGCCTGGACGGTGGCCGTCCCTCGCGCACCCAGGTGTCCCGGACGACCGGGTCGAAGGGCAGATCCGGGACGTTGCGCAGATCTCCCTCCTTGAGCCCGGCGAGTTCGAGGATGCGCCGGGTCCCGGCGAGGTGACGTTCCTCGCCGGAGTGGCTGGCGGCGGCGAGCGAGAGCAGCTCGCCGTCGAGCGGCAGTCCCGCCCGCACCATGGCGACGGCCTGGACGGGCTTGATCGCCGAGCGCGGGTAGAACGCGGCCTCGATGTCGCCGATCTGGAGCTGGACCTGTCCGTGGCCGTCGAGGACGACGACGGAACCGTAGTGGATGCCCTCGATCATTCCGCCGCGTATGAGGTGGGCGACGGGTGCGTGGAGGGGTTCACGGATGAGGGGTGGATCCGCGAGAGGACTGCTGTACATCACTGCCTGTCAGGTCAGGACGGCGTGGGTCTCACGCGTCGGGTGCGGTGGTGGACGTGCTCGCCACGCGGCGGCGGACGGCGAACCATCCGGCGACCAGCGCGGCGGCGATCAGCGGCAGACACAGCACTGTGGTGCGTCCGGCGCCGCCGTCGGCGTACATGAGGACCAGGACGGAGGCCAGGAAGGCCAGCGTCACGAGTTCGGTCCAGGGGGAGCCCGGCAACCGGTAGCTCGGCCGGGTCAGTTCACCCTTCTCGGTCTTCCGCCAGAAGAGGAAGTGACAGAGCATGATCATGCCCCAGGTGGCGAGGATGCCGATCGCGGCGAAGTTGAGGACGATCTCGAACGCGTCGGCGGGCACTACGAAGTTGAGGCCGACGCCCAGGACGCAGATGCCGCTGGTGAGCAGGATGCCGCCGTAGGGGACCTGGCTGCGGCTCATCACCGAGGTGAACTTGGGGGCCGAGCCGGACATCGCCATGGAGCGGAGGATGCGGCCGGTGGAGTAGAGGCCGGAGTTGAGGGAGGACATGGCCGCGGTGAGGACGACGAGGTTCATGACGCCGCCCGCCGCCGGGATGCCGATGTTGGACAGTACGGTCACGAAGGGGCTCTGGCCGGCGCTGTACTTGTTCCAGGGCAGCAGCATCGAGAGCAGGAGCACCGAGCCGACGTAGAAGAGGCCGACGCGCCACATGATCGAGTTGATCGCCTTCGGCATGATCTTCTCGGGGTTCTCGGTCTCGCCGGCGGCAACGCCGACCAGCTCGACGGAGGCGTAGGCGAAGACGACGCCCTGGATGATCAGGAGCATGGGCAGCAGGCCGTTGGGGAAGATGCCGCCGTTGTCGGTGATCAGGGACGGGCCGGGGGTCGTGCCGTCGACCTGGTGCTGGGTGACCAGCAGGAAGATGCCGATCAGCATGAAGACGACGAGCGCGCTGACCTTGATGATCGCGAACCAGAATTCCAGCTCCCCGAACATCCTCACCGATATCAGGTTCACGGTGAGGACCACGGCCAGGGCGATGAGGGCGATCACCCACTGGGGGATGTCGGAGAACATGCTCCAGTAGTGGGTGTACACGGCCACGGCGGTGATGTCGGCGATACCGGTGGTGGCCCAGTTCAGGAAGTACATCCAGCCCGCCACATAGGCGCCCTTCTCGCCGAGGAACTCGCGGGCGTACGACACGAAGCCGGACGAGGGCCGGTAGAGGACGAGTTCGCCGAGGGCGCGGACGACGAGGAAGGCGAAGAGTCCGCAGACCGCGTACGCGATGAAGAGGGAGGGGCCCGCGTCGGCGAGGCGGCCGCCGGCGCCGAGGAAGAGGCCGGTGCCGATCGCGCCGCCGATGGCGATCATGTTGACGTGGCGGGACTTCAGGGACTTGCTGTAGCCGGCGTCTCCGGCGTCGACATGGCCGGATCGTTTCTGCACGCCGTCGTGCAGGGACTGCTCGCTCACGCCTCGGGTCCGCCTTCCGTGGGGGTGTCCGTGCGCGCGGGGCGCACGATGTCGGTGAGGGTCGTCTCGACCCGGTCGAGGTGGTGGGACATGGCCTCGACGGCGTCCGGTTCACTGCCGTCGATCAGCGCCTCGACGATGGCCCGGTGCTCGCGGTTGGACTGCTCGCGCCGGCCGCCGAGTTCGTTGAGGAACGCGGACTGGCGGGCCAGCGCGTCACGGATCTCCTCGATGACCCGGCGGAACACCGGGTTCTGGGCGGCCTCCGCCACCGCGAGGTGGAAGAGGGTGTCCATCGCGACCCACGCGGTGGTGTCCGTCTCCTGTTCCATGCGGTCCAGGAGGTGGGCCAGGTGGTCCAGGTTCTCCGGGGTGCGGCGCAGGGCCGCGTACCCGGCGACCGGGATCTCGACGTGGCGGCGCACTTCCAGGAGGTCGCTGGCCGCGTAGTCGCCGAAGGTGGGGTCCTCCACGGCGCTGGCCACCACGAAGGTGCCCTTGCCGGTCTTGGAGACGGTCAGGCCCATGGTCTGCAGGGCCCGCAGGGCCTCGCGGAGCACGGGCCTGCTGATCTCCAGGGTGCGGCACAGCTCGGCCTCGGAAGGCAGCTTGTCGCCGATCGCGTAGTCGCCGCGCTCGATGGCGCCGCGGAGGTGGACAAGCACCGCTTCCATGGCGCTGACGCGCCGCGGCCCGACTCCACCTGTCTGGCTGTCTGACAGGTTCACGGACGTGATCCTCCGGGTGACGGGACAGTGCTGTCAAGCGATCGGAAAAGAAACATTCAGGGGGCGCGCTGCCTGAAAATCCGGCTGCGCGCCCCCTGCGACGATCGTCCGTCCGGTGTCAGCTGTTGAGCACACCCGTGCCGAGCAGCCCGAACAGCAGGACGCCGATGATGATCCGGTAGACCACGAAGGCGTTGAAGGAGTGCTTCGCGACGTATTTCAGCAGCCAGGCGATGGAGGCATAGGCCACCACGAACGACACGATCGTGCCGACGGCCAGCGGGGCGGCGCCGACTCCCGCACCCAGGGCGTCCTTCAGCTCGTAGATGCCGGCGCCGGTCAGGGCGGGGATGCCGAGGAAGAAGGAGAGCCGAGTGGCGGCGACGCGGTCCAGGTCGAGGATGAGACCGGTGGACATCGTGGCGCCCGAGCGGGAGAAGCCGGGGAAGAGCAGCGCGAGGATCTGCGAACTGCCCACCAGCATCGCGTCCTTGAAGGTGGTGTCGTCCTCACCGCGCTTGTGCCGGCCCATCTGGTCGGCCGCCCACATGACACCACTGCCGACGATCAGCGAGGCGGCGACCACCCACAGCGAGCCGAGGGGCCCGTCGATGAGCGGCTTCGCGGCGAGGCCCACGATCACGATCGGGATGGTCGAGTAGATGACCCACCACGCGAACTTGTAGTCGTGGTGGTAACGCTCCTCCCGGTTGAACAGGCCTCGGCCCCAGGCGGTGACGATCCGCACGATGTCCTTGAAGAAGTACAGGAGCACGGCGGCGATGGCGCCGACCTGGATGACGGCCGAGAACCCGACGACGGAATCGTCGTCCACGGGGATTTTCATCAGCCCCTCGACGATCTTCAGATGGCCGGTGGAGGAAACGGGCAGGAACTCGGTCACCCCCTCGACGACTCCGAGGACGGCGGCCTGACCGACGCTGATGACGCTCATGAGATCCAGTTCTTCGGGATTGGTCGACAGTGCTGTAGACAATAGCGCTGGAGGTGGTCCTGCACGGGCGCGGGATCCGCCCGATTTCTTACGCCCACAGGGCCTGCGCGATCGACACCCCGACAAATGCCGCACCGAGGCCCGCGGTCACGCTGCCGACGACGTTGGCGGCAGCGTAGAGCCCCGCCCCCGTCTCGGTCAGTCGCAGTGTCTCGTACGAGAAGGTCGAGTACGTCGTCAGGGCCCCGCAAAGGCCTGTCCCGACGAGGAGTTGGAGATGCGAGCCCGCCGCGCCGGCGGACACCGCACCGGTCAGTGTGCCCAGGATCAGACAGCCGGTGACGTTCACCGCGAAGGTGCCCCACGGGAAGACGGAATCGTGTCTGGTCTGCACCGCGCGGTCGGTGAGATAGCGGAGCGGGGCGCCGACGGCGGCTCCCGCGACGACCAACAGCCAGTTCACAACGACTTCTTACCCTTCGCGTCGGTCTCGTGGGGTACGTCCGTACGACCCACGTACCGGATGACCTCGCAGTCGTCGAGGATCACCAGTCCCTCGCCGACGAGTTCGTCGAGCTGCGGCAGGAAGGCCCGTACGCGCTCCTCGGTGTCCACGATCACGATCGCCACCGGCAGGTCCTCGCTGAGCGACAGCAGCCGCGAGGTGTGGATCAGGGAGGAGGCGCCGAAGCCCTCGATGCCCCGGAAGACGCTGGCACCGGCCAGCCCGGCGGTGTGCGCGCGGTGCACGATCTCCGTGTAGAGGGGCTTGTGGTGCCAGGTGTCGTTCTCGCCGATGAAGACGGTCACGCGCAGGGCGCTGCCGGTCAGCCTGGTCATCGCTGCCTCCACTTCAGGACGCGCCGGGCCGCCGTCACCGCGAGCCACACCGCCGCGAGCGCCGCGAGCAGGGTCACGGCGAGATAGGCCAGCGCGGTACGGGGATGGCCCGCGTCGACCAGTTTCTGGATGTCGACGGCGTACGTCGAGAAGGTGGTGAAGCCGCCGAGCACCCCGGTGCCGAAGAACGGCCGCACCAGCCGGTGGGCGGCCCACACATCGGTGATGACCACCATGAACACGCCGATGACGGCGCAGCCGACCACATTGATCCAGAACGTCGCCCAGGGAAATCCGCCGCTCTGGGTGGGCCACCACAGGGAGGCCGCGTAGCGGCCCGTCGCCCCGATCGCGCCGCCGAGCGCGACCACGGCGACCACGGGCCCCTGACCGCGCCAGACGGACGGACGCGGGGCCCGTGGTCGGGTGCGCACGCTCTCGGCTTCGGGAGCTGTCATGGCCGTACGTCTCCTACTCGTCGGGGGCCCTGAGGGCACACGCCTCTACAAGTAGGGACCGTTGGCGGCACCTCTGCCGCGGTTCGGGTACGGCGGGCCCCACCGCCGCGCCGCGAGGGATGCTCGCGGCCGGGCATCAGGGTAACGCCGGGGACGTGCCGGGGTCACTTCGGGGCGGGCGGCTCGCACAGCGCGATCCCGCGCTCCCGCACGCTGCCCAGCACCAGGTGCCCGGCCGCCTCGCACACGCTGGTGGCCATCCGGTACGACGAGCCGCGCGCGACGAGGTGATGGACGACGGCTCCGTCGTCGTCGAACGCCATGGCTCCGATCATGCCGGTGGGGCGGAAGGGCACGCGCACGGCGACACGGGCCGCAGCCTGCCGTACGGCGGGCGAGGCCTGGTGGAGGAGTTCGAGCGGCGCGACGCGCGGGCCGGCCAGCGCCACCCAGATCGGTCCGTCCGGGCCGGCGCGCCAGAGGTTGTCGGGCATTCCGGGGAGGTCGTCGACGAAGGACCCGCTGTGGCCCGCCTTCGGTCCGGTGAGCCAGTAGCGGGTCAGCCGGCGGGCGCCGGTCTCCGCGAGGACCAGGAAGGACTCGTCGGCGCTCGGGGCGAGCCCGTTGGCGAACTGAAGTCCGTCCAGGAGGACTTCGGGACTGTCGGCACCTGGCGCCAGACGCAACAGCCGTCCCGTGCCGGTGTGTTCGACGATGTCGCCGATCCACCGCTCGATCGGGTAGCGGAGGCTGAAGACGGTGAAGTACACACTGCCGTCCGACAGCGCGACCACGTTGCTGCAGCCCACCAGCGGCTCCCCCGCCACCCAGTCGGCGAGGACGCGTACGGTGCCGTCCGCCAAGTCGACGCGCAGCAGCCCGCGTTCCGCGTCGCACACCAACAGGCCGTTGTCCGGAAGGAGTTCGAGGCCGAGCGGCCGTCCGCCGGTGTCGGCAAGGGTCTCCACCCGGACCGCGTCGGGGTCGATCAGTCCGTCGAGGCGCAGGATGCGGCCGTCCTCGACGCCGGTCAGCACCCGGCCGCGGGCGTCGGCCACCACGTCCTCGGGACCCACGCCTCCGATCGCGACGTAGCGGCGGGCGAGCAGTGCACTGGGGCGGTCCACGAACACCTCCACGGTTGGGTCCGGCGCGCGTACGCTTGCTGTTCTTCCCGGTCGTCGCGGCACCCGGTCACGTTTGCCGAGCGTATTCCCGGTGACCCGGATCGCGCTGCCGGTCGGCGAGAAGTGGGAAGGGGGCCCCGTATGACGTGGTCGGCCGCCCGCCGCGCGGGAACTCCCCGGTGAACCGCGTCCGCAGCGCGTGGCAGCGCCTCGGGCTCGCCGAACTCAACCGGCGCGGGCGGGAGTTGGAGCTGCTGCACCGGGCCATGGGGTTCGCGACGCTCGCCCTGGTCACCCTGGCGCCGCTGCTGATCGTGGTGGCCGCGGCCGATCCGATCGGGCACGGCGGGTTCGCACTGTGGCTGGTGGACGGCATGGACCTGTCCGGCCGCTCGGCCCGCGCGCTCACCGACGTCTTCACCCCGCCCCGCAAGGTGATCGGCACCACCAGCGCCTGGAGTGTGGCGCTGCTCGCGCTGTTCGGGCTGTCCTTCGCGTCGAGTGTGCAGAGCGGCTACGAGCACGTGTGGCGCCCGGCCGGCGCGCCCTGGCACCGTATCTGGCGCCAACTGATCTGGCTGGTCATGCTGATGGGCTATCTGTACGCGCAGGTGCAGACCCGCAACGTCCTCGCGGGCACGCCCCGGATCGTGCTCAGCATGGCGGCCGGACTGCTGTTCTTCTGGTGGGGCCCGCACTTCCTGCTCAACCGCCGGGTCCACTGGCGCTATCTGCTGCCGGGTGCGCTCGCCACGATGGCGGGCCTGGTCGGCCTGCGCTGGTTCTCGTACCTGGTGTTCACCCCGCTGCTGGTCACCAACGCGGTCAGCTACGGCCCGGTCGGCACGGTGCTGGTGGTGGAGTCCTGGCTGGTCGGCGTGGGGTTCGTGCTCTACGGCGGCGCGCTGGTGGGCAGGCTGCTGTGCGAGCGGTTCGGGGACCCGGACGCGTCGTTCCGCACCGAACCGGAAGAAGCAGAAAAAGCAGAGGAAACGGACGCCGGGCAGGACACGGTGTGACGCTCGGGCCGGCGGTCCCGCTACCAGCCCTTCTCGAACATCCGGGCCACCTCGGCGATACGGACCTCGTCGCGCCGGTAGTAGGTGCGCAACCGGATCCGCCGGGTGCGCAACAGGCCCAGGGACGCCAGGAGTTCGAGGTGGGTCTCGGCCACCTGGCGGGACACACCCAGCTTGGCCGCCACCACCTCCGCACCGACCCCGGCCTCGTCGAGATACCGGTGTGCCGGGAAGTGGGCGGCCGGATCTCTCAGCCACTCCAGGATGTCCAGTCGCCGGTGACTTGCCGGAGTCCTCAGCATCTCGTGCCCCTCCGTCCTGCGCGCCGCTTGCCGCGCCCTCCCACTCTCCCGCAGCACGGTCCGCCTCGTCCCCGACTCGGTGCCCCTTGTCCGGGACCGACCGTTCCTGTTCGGCACGACCGACGCCACTGAGGCATGGGGCAACGGGCGGGACGCGCCGAAACCGCAGAGAACGAACTCCGGCTTCCGGAAACGGAGTTGGCCGAACCACACCGTCGCAGCCGAACAAGAACGCACGCGCGCCGGGCGTCGGACGTCCCCCTCCGCCCGCGGCTCACGGCTCTCGCGGGCGGAGGGGAGCCGGCTCAGCCGTCGAGTCTTACGACCCGCACAGCTCCGGCGGGAACCGCGAGACCGCCCGCGGCCCGCTCACCGGTCAGCAACTCGGTGCCGTCGGCGCCCAGCGGCACCTTGACGTCCGAGCCACTGTGGTTGATCGCGAAGAGGAAACTGCCCGACTCGCCTTCCCTGCGCACGACTTCGACGTCGTACGGCAGCTCGGCGCGCGGGGCGATCCGGGCGTCCTCGGCCGCCCAGCCGAGCAGGGCGTCCAGGCCGTGGGCGTCAAGACGCGTGGACACGTACCAGGCGGCGCCCTCGCCGAGCCGGTGCCGGGTGACGGCCGGGTGTTCGGCGGTGAGGCCCTCGGCGTACGTCCACACGGTCTCGGCGCCGCGCGGGACCACGAACTCGGTCCATACGTCGCCGGTGAGTTCGGAGCCGTCCGGGCCGGTGATGCGCACCCGCTCGCCCGCCAGGAGCGGCGAGAACTCCTCGACGGTCAGGCCGAGTACGTCCCGCAGCGCACCGGGATACGCGCCCTCGTGGACTGCGTCGTGCTCGTCGACGATGCCGGAGAAGTAGGAGACGACGAGGGTCCCGCCCTGCTCGACGTACCGCTTCAGGTTGCGGCCGGCCGCCTCCGTCGTCAGGTACAGGGCGGGTACGACGACAAGGGGATAGGCCGACAAGTCGGCTTCCGGGTGGGCGAAGTCGACCGTGAGGTGACGGTCGTAGAGGGCCTCGTAGAAGGCGTCCGCGCGCTCGCGGGCGTCGTGGTCCTGGCTGGGGCGCCACTCCAGTTTCTGCGCCCACCACGACTGCCAGTCCCATAGGACGGCCACGTCGGCCTGGGTGCGGGTGCCGCGGATTCGGCTCAACTCCTCGACGGAGGAGCCGAGTTCGACGACCTCGCGCCACACGCGGGTCTCGGTGCCGCCGTGCGGGAGCATCGCGGAGTGGAACTTCTCGGCGCCGCGCCGGGACTGGCGCCACTGGAAGAACATTGCGCCGTCGGAGCCGCGCGCCACGTGCGAGAGGGCGTTGCGGGCCATCTGGCCGGGGGCCTTGGCCGGGTTGCGGGGCTGCCAGTTGACGCCCGAGGTGGAGTGTTCGAGCAGCAGCCAGGGGGCGCCGCCGGCGACGGAGCGGGCGAGGTCGGCGGCCATCGCCAGGTTGACGTGGGTGCGGCGGCCGTCGGTGATCAGGTAGTGGTCGTTGGTGACGAGGTCGACCTCGCGACCCCAGGCCCAGTAGTCGACGGATTCGCACTGGCTGAGGGCGGCCATGAAGTTGGTGGTCACCGGGATGCCGGGCGCGAGACGGTGCAGGATGTCCCGTTCGGCGACGAAGTTCTCGCGCATGGTGGCGTCCGCGAACCGCGTGTAGTCCAGCGCCTGGGCCGGGTTGACGGCGGTCGGGGTGAGGCGTGGGGGGTTGATCTGGCCGAGGTCCGCGTAACGCTGGCCCCAAAAGGCCGTACCCCAGGCCTCGTTGACGCCGTCGACGGTTCCGTACGTCGTCGTCAGCCAGCGGCGGAAGTGGGCGGCGCAGGAGTCGCAGTAGCAGGCGGAGACGGGGACGCCGTACTCGTTGAACACGTGCCACAGCGCGAGGGCGGGGTGGGTGCCGTATCGCTCGGCGAGCAGGGTGGTGATGTTCGCTGCGGCTGCGCGGTAGTCGGTGTTGCTGTGGCAGATCGCGCCGCGTGAGCCGAACTCGTAGCGGGTGCCGTCGGCGGTGACGGGGAGGGCGTCGGGGTGGGCGCGGTAGAACCAGGCGGGCGGGGCGACCGTGGGGGTGCCGAGGTCGACGCGGATGCCGTGCTCGTGCAGAAGGTCCAGGAGGCGGTCGAGCCAGCCGAAGTCGTACACACCGGGCTCGGGTTCCAGCAGGGCCCAGGAGAAGATCCCGACGCTCACCATGGTGACGCCGGCCTCCCGCATCAGCCGGACGTCCTCCTGCCAGACGCTCTCCGGCCACTGCTCGGGGTTGTAGTCCCCACCGAAGGCGAGCCTGGTGAGCCCCTTGGGTGTGGTCTCCGGCATGGATCTCTCCCGTAGTCGATCATTTGGGAACGTGCACACAGCGCGCTCTGGAGCATTGCCCCAACATAACCGCACGTCCGTGACCGCTGACAAGTGTCCCTGATGATTCTCTGCCACGAATGCTGTGAACGCTCCCATAGTGGTGCTTCGGGCTCCCGGTCCGGAGCCGTAGAGTCTGACCATGAGCAATACGGGGGGTCGGCGCAGGCCGCCGACGATCCATGACGTGGCACGCGAGGCGGGTGTCTCGCGGGGCACTGTGTCGCGGGTCCTCAACGGCGGGCACTATGTGAGCCCGGCCGCGCAGGAGGCCGTCAACGCGGCCATCCGCAGGACGGGTTACGTCGTCAACCGGCACGCCCGCTCGCTGATCACCGGGCGCTCGGACTCGGTCGGCTTCCTGCTGACGGAACCGCAGGAGAAGTTCTTCGAGGACCCGAACTTCAACGTCCTGCTGCGCGGCTGCACCCAGGCGCTGGCCGCGCACGACATCCCCCTGCTGCTGATGCTGGCCGGCACCGAGGACGAGCGGCGGCGCATCACGCGGTACATCACATCGGGGCACGTCGACGGGGTGCTGCTGGTCTCCAGCCACTCCGGGAACCCGGTGGCGGAGGAGCTGAGCGAGGCGGGCGTGCCGCTGGTCGCGTGCGGCAAGCCGATCGGGCTCGGCTCCAAGATCAGCTACGTGGCCGCCGACGACCGGGACGGTGCCCGGGACATGACCCGGCATCTGCTCTCCCTCGGTCGCCGCCGCATCGGCATGGTCACCGGTCCGCCGGACACCCCGGGCGGTGTCGAACGCCTCGCCGGATACCGGGAGGTGCTCGCCGAGGCGGGCGTCGAGGTGGACGACCGGCTCGTCGTCCCCGGCGACTACAGCCGCCTCAGCGGCGAGCGGGGCGCCGAGCGGCTGCTCGCCCAGGTCCCGGACCTGGACGCCGTGTTCGTCGCCTCCGACCTGATGGCGCGGGGCGTGCTCACCACGCTGGAGCGGGCCGGGCGGCGGGTGCCGGAGGACGTGGCGGTCGGCGGCTTCGACGACTCCCCCGCCGCGCTCGCGTCCAGCCCCGAACTCACCACGATGCGGCAGCCGTTCGACCGGATCAGCGCGGAGATGGTGCGGGTGCTGCTGGCGCAGATCGGGGGCGAGGACACCGCGGCTGTGATCCTGCCGACGGAGCTGGTGAAGCGGGAGTCGACGTAGGAGGGAGCGGGCTTTCGGGCCGCCCCCTCGTCGTCGCCGTCAGGCGGTCGGGGTGACGATCACTTCGGCCGCGTTGTTGGCGCTGTCCGGGTCGAAGACCACGGGCTTGTCTCCGTGGGGGTGGACAACGACACGGCCGGTCGCGTCGGGGACGACCCGGCCGATGCGCAGCTGGAACGGGAAGCTGATGTCCAGGTCGGGCTTGGCCGACATCCGCGGGTAGCAGGCGTAATGGCCGACGGCCGGGTCCTCGCCCGATGCTCACGCGGTCTCACAGCCCTCGGGCACGGACGTGGCGGTGGTGCCCTCCGGGAGGTAGAAGTCGATCACGGCGACCGGTTCGCCGGAGCCGACGTTGCCGACCCGGGCCGGGCCGGCGTTGGTGAACCGGAACGCGGCGGTGACGGTGTCGCCGGCCGCGCCGCCCACCTCGGTGCCGTGCGCGGCGAAGTCGGCGGTGTTGTCGGCGTCGATGCTCCAGGCGCGGCTGTTGTCCGAGCTGTCGAGGTCGGTGACGCCGTCGACGGGCTCGACCTCGTAGTCGAACCGGTCGAAGAGCGCGTGGTCGGTGACGGCGAGCCGCAGCGGCGCGGGCAGTTCGACGGTGGCGCCGGGCGCGATGTCGGTGTCGAAGGTGCAGGTCGCGTGTGTCATGGGCATTCAGGTGCCGCCGATGTCGGGCTCGGTGCAGGTGCACTGCGGGTAGCGGGTAGCGGGTAGCGGGTAGCGGGTAGCGGGTGACGACGTCGAGGCCGTACGCCGCGTACATCTGCGCGGTGAAGCCGTGGGCGGTCTCGTTGCCGGTGTTGGTGACGGCGAACGGCGCGGTGAGTTCCGTGCCGGGCGCGACGCCGGGCGCGCCCTGCGCGGCGCCGATGCCGAGGTCCGGGCCGGAGCGGACGGTGACGGGGGTCTCCGCGTCGCCCCCCGGAGCGGTGAGTGTGGCGTCGGGTCCGCCGGTGGCCTCGGTGGAGTACTCGATCGTGCCCTGCGCTCCCAGGGCGGCGGCCCGCACCTTGAGCTGCACCTGTGCGCTGTAGCGGGTGGGCACGTCCCGGTGTCGCACACGGCGGCGGTGCCCGCGGCGTTCGGTGTGCAGTTGTCGGGCCAGGCGACCCCAGTGAGCCCGGTGAGCCCGGAGACGTCGACGGTCAGACGCCCGTCCGTCACGGTGAAGTTGGCGTTGTCGTGGTACGGGCCGAACGTCAGCGTCCGGTACTGGGCCGTACCGCCGGCCGGGGCGACGGTGACCGACCGGTCGTACGGCGCCTGGATCCACAGCTGGTCGGTCTGCGGCTCGTCGTCGGCGAAGGCGGCCCCGCTCCGGAGACCGGCGAGGACCGCCGCCCCCACCGCTCCGGCACAAGCTCCGCGACGCAGTGGACGCCCGGCGGAGACAGATCTCATGACATCCCCTATGTCGGCACGCCAGAGACCCCGGCAAGTAGTCGGTGCCGGGCGGGAGTTGAACGGACCGCCGATACGAAAGGTTGTAGTGGGGAGGCACGTCTATACCCTTCGGCAGAGACGCCGATCCTCCGCCGCGCCGACGATTCGCCGTCCGGCGGGCGGAATGCTCGTGGCCATGGACATCACTTCGCTCACCGTCGTACTCAGCGCGATCGTGGTCCTCGCCGCCTCGGTCCTCGTCGTCTCCAACGAACCCCCGCTGTGGGTCTACCTGTTGAGCGGTGCGGGCTCGTTGCCCCTGGGTGGTGTCCTGCTGGACGCGCCGACCGTCACCTCCGTGCTCGCGGACGGCTCCCCCGCGACGTGGGCCCTGCGGCTCGCCGTCGCCGCCACCGTCACGGTCCTGCTGAGCTTCTTCTTCGGCGGGGACGGCCGCACGGCACGGGTGACTGACGGTGCGTCACCTCGGGCGGGCGAGGGCGGTGACGGTGAGCGCGAGGACACCGGCAAGGCAGAGCCAGGCGAAGGTGTCGCCGATCCGGTCGTAGACCGTGGTGACACCGTGGACGGGCACGTAGGCCACCATGGTCTGGCGTTCGGTCGTGAAGTAGTCGGTGGAGGCGAGGACATGACCCTCGTCGTCGTAGGCGGCCGAGACGCCCTCCGCGTCCTGGCGGACCAGTGAGTAGCCGCCCTCGATCGCCCGCAGACTCGCCTTCTCGGTGTGTGCGGCTCCGTACTCCCGCCAGTCGTGGGAGGGGACGAGCATGATGTCGGCGCGGGTCCGCATCATGGCGGGGAAGTCGGCGTCGTAGCAGATGACGTCGGCGATCCGGCCGTACGGGGTGTCGGCGACGGGCACGCGGCCGTCGCCGGGGGTGAATCTCTCCGAGCCGGGGATGGGGTGGGCCTTCTGATAGGTCCACAGCACCTTTCCGCGCGGGTCGATGAGGAGCGCCTCGTCCTTGTCGTGGGCCGGTCCACTTCTGCTGTAGACCCGGACGCCGATCTCCAGGTAGACACCGGACCGGCGGGCACCGTCCTGTGCGGCGGCGATGGCGGCCGGCTCGTGGGACTCCTGCGTCCTGACGGCCTCCTCGGGCCAGATCACGATCTTCGCCCCGGCGGCGGCCTCGCGCCGGGTGGCGGTCAGCAGGTCGTTCTCGACGGCGGTCATGGCGGGTTCGACCGTCGCGGCGGACGCGGTGGCGATGTCCGGGACCCGGGCGAACACCGCCCGCTGGGCGTCCGTGACGGTCCGGGCGGGGCTGATTCCGGCGACGCGGACGGTGGGGGCCGTGGAGGGGGCGAGGGCGAGACGGGCACCACCGGCGAGCACGACGGCCGGCAGTACGGCCGCGTAGACCAGGCCGGCGCGCCAACCGGGCCGCTCCCAGAGGCGGTTGACGGTACTTGCGAAGTAGGCGATCAGGAATCCGATCCCCCACGGGCCGGTGACGGAGACGACCTGGAGGAGCGGAAGATCGCCGTACTGGGTGACCGCGAGCGAGCCGTAGGCCGTACCGAACGGGGACACCACGGTGATCAGGAACTCCGCGGCGGCGACAGCGGCCGGGAAGGCGAGGGCCGCCACTCCGGGGCGCAGCCGACCGGTCAGGAGTCTGTCGGCCAGGAACGGCAGCGTCTGCAGCGCGGCCAGTGCCACGGCGCCCGCGACCACCACCGGGCCGAAGCCGATCGCCGACTCCTGGACCCAGAAGACGGCGGCCACCGTGTGCGCCGCCCAGATCCACAGGGCCCCGGACCACGCGCGGCTCAGCCGTGTGAAGCGCAGCAGGACCACGAGGGAGATCCAGGCGGCGGCCGGGACGTCCCATCGGCCGCCCACCGCGAACAGCGTGGCCGCGATGCCGGGCGCCAGCAGGGCCCACCTCACGGCGGGCCGTGAACTCCCTCGTGGATCGGGGGACTTGACCGCAGCCGTCGTACCGGGAGAAGGGCGGGTCGGTGGTGGGGGCTGTTCGGTGGGGAGGTTCGTCATGGGGAACGACGCTAGGAGCGCGGCACCCCCTGCCGCCTCCGTCGCGGCGGCGATCTCCCGCGGGACCGCGCAACCATCGATGTGCGCCCGGCGGAGGATCCCGCCGGACCCGCGCTCCCCTAGCCTGATGAACTGAAATGGTCATGGAGACAAGGGCCCTGCCACGGGCCGCACAGCGCTGGTTCGCCGCCCGGCCGCGTCTGACGGATGTCGCGCTCGGCGGCGGTCTGACGTTGTTCGACATGGCCACGGTGCTCGGCCGCAGCCCGACGCCGGGCGGCTGGGCCGTGGCCCTGTGGGGAGCGCAGACCGTCCCGCTGCTGTGGCGGCGGACCCGTCCTCGTACCGTCCTGGCCGCGATGACCGTCCTCTACGTCGCCTTCCAGGTGCTCGACCCGATCCCGGGCAAGATCCCTGGTCCGTTCCTGCTGATGATCGGTGTGTACGCCCTCGCCCGGTACGAGCCGGTCGCGGTCGGCGTGCGGGGAACGCTGCTGTGCCTGGCCGCGGCGATGACGGCCGACGCTCTGAGCGGGCACTGGCAGCCCCCGCAACCCGGTTCGCTCGAACCGATCAGCGCCACCACGTTCGTCTTCTTCTTCGCCCTCGCCTGGACACTGGGACACGGCGGACGCAGGATCGGCGCCGACGCCGACCGGCTGCGCGAACTCAACCGGCGGCTCAGGGCCGAGCAGGAGCTCAACGCCCGGCAGGCGGCGATCGCCGAG
The DNA here is from genome assembly GCF_040655035.1 of Streptomyces sp. NPDC050549. NCBI lineage: Bacteria > Bacillati > Actinomycetota > Actinomycetes > Kitasatosporales > Streptomycetaceae > Streptomyces > Streptomyces sp. NPDC050549. The sequence goes on along the minus strand of NZ_JBFAJD010000011.1, from coordinate 165,469 downwards.
CGGGCCCGCATCGCCCGCGACCTGCACGACGTCGTCGCCCACCACGTCAGCGCCATCGCCGTACAGGCACGTGCCGCGCAGGACGTCATGGACGACGATCCGCCCCTCGCGGCCCATGGGGTGGAGCTGATCGCCACCACCGCCGACACCGCGCTCGTGGAGATGCGGCGCCTGCTGGGGCTGTTGTCGTTCCGGGAGCGGGAGCTCTCGCCCGAACCGTCCCTGGACCATCTCGGCACGCTCATCGACACCGCAAGGTCGGCGGGGTGCCGGGTGACGTACACGCCGGAGATCCGGGCGGGGACGGCGCCGTCGGCGGGGATGCGGGTCTCGGCGTACCGGATCGTCCAGGAGGCGCTGACGAACGTGGTCAAGCACGCGGGGCCCGTCGAGGTGCAGGTCACCGTGCGGGGCGACGACGCCGGCCTCGTCATCGAGGTGCGCAACGACCCGGCCGCCCCGGGCCACCGGTCCGTCACCGGATCCGGCCGGGGGCTCATCGGCATACGGGAACGCGTGGCGGCCTTCGACGGCGAGCTGGCTGCCGGGCCACGCGCGGACGGTGGCTGGGGACTGCGCGCCGTCCTGTCCGGGACGGCACCACGACCCGCGGAGGCGGCCGGATGAACGTACGCGTGCTCGTCGTCGACGACCAGGAGATCGTCCGGACCGCGCTGCGGCTGGTCATCGACCGCCGCGAGGGCCTGACGGTCGTCGGCGAGGCTGCGGACGGGGAGCAGGCCGTGGCCCGGGCGGTCGAACTCCGGCCCGACGTCGTGCTGATGGACGTACGCATGCCCGGCACGACCGGTGTCGAGGCCACCCGGCGCATCGTCGGCGACTGGCCGGGGCCGGGACCGGCGCCGCGGGTCGTCGTCCTCACCACGTTCGACCTGGACGAGTACGTGCACGCGGCCCTTCGTGCGGGCGCCGACGGCTTCCTGCTGAAGAACAGCCGTCCCGACGACCTCGCCCGCGCCCTCCACGCGGCCGTCGGCGGAGAGCCCGTGCTCGCACCGAGCGTCACCCGCCGGCTCATCGACTCCCTGACCGCGCTGCCGACCGCGCTCCTCCCCGGCACACCGGGCGCGTCACCGGCACCCGACCAGCCCACGCTGACGGAACTGCTCACCGAACGCGAGCTGCAGGTTCTCGTCCTGGTCGCCCGGGGTCTGTCCAACGCCCGGATCGCCTCGGACCTCGGGCTCAGCGAGGCGAACGTGAAGAGCCGCGTCAACCGCATCCTCACCCGCCTCGGCCTCGACAACCGGGTGCAGGCCGCCCTGGTCGCGCAGCGGGCGGGCCTCACCGGAACCACGTGAGCAGGTCTTACGGAGCGGTGACACCGCGGCCCTGACACTGCCGTGCGGTGGGTTCGCGGTCCTAGCGTCTGACGCATGCGAGTACTGGTCACCGGCGGTGCCGGGTTCATCGGGTCCCATGTCGTCGAGGCGCTGACCGCGCGCGGGCACGAGGCGGTCGTGTTCGACCTGCGCGACGGCCCGGACGTGCGTGACGGCGAGGCGGTCGCCCCCGCACTGCGGGGTGTGGACGCCGTGTGCCATCAGGCGGCGATGGTCGGACTGGGCACGGGATTCGGCGACGCGCCCGACTATGTCTCGCACAACGACCTCGGTACGGCGGTGCTGCTCGCCGCGATGGCCGACGCCGGGGTGCGCCGGCTGGTGCTCGCCGGGTCGATGGTCGTCTACGGCGAGGGTTCCTACGCCTGCGAGCGGCACGGGCCGGTGCGGCCGGGCCCCCGGGCCGTGGCCGATCTGGATGCGGGGCGCTTCGAGCCCCGATGTCCGCGCTGCGGCGAGGAGTTGAGGCCGGGGCTGGTGAGTGAGGACGCTCCGGTCGACCCCCGCAACGTGTACGCGACGACCAAGCTGGCACAGGAGCATCTGGCGGCGGCGTGGGCGCGCGCCACGGGTGGTTCGGCCGTCTCGCTGCGCTACCACAACGTGTACGGCCCCAGGATGCCGCGCGACACCCCGTACGCCGGGGTCGCCTCCTTCTTCCGGTCCTCGCTCGCCCGTGGCGAGTCGCCCCGGGTGTTCGAGGACGGCGGCCAGCGGCGGGACTTCGTGCATGTACGGGACGTGGCGGCGGCGAATGTGGCGGCGCTGGAGTCCGAGCCACGAGAGGGGGCGCTGACCGCGTACAACACCGGCAGCGGGGACCCGCACACGGTCGGCGAGATGGCGCGGGTGCTGGCCGCCGCGTACGGCGGGCCCGAGCCCGTGGTGACCGGAGAGTACCGGCTCGGCGACGTCCGCCACATCACGGCGGACTCCGCGAGGCTGCGGGCCGGGCTGGGGTGGAAGGCGGAGGTCGCGTTCCCGGAGGGGATGCGGGAGTTCGCGGTGGCGAAGCTGCGCGGAGAGCGGTAACCGGCCGGCCTGTGGCCGAGAGTGCCTCCGGCGTTCGCCGCCCGGCCGGCTACCCCTCGGCCATCGGCAGTGTCACCTCGAAGCGGCAGCCGCCGGACACGTTCCGTACGGCGGCCCTGCCCTGGTGGGCCTCGACGATGCCGCGCACGATCGCCAGGCCCAGCCCGGCCCCGGCCGGGGGTGTCCGCGCGTGGGTGCCGCGCCAGCCCGTGTCGAAGACCCGCGGCAGATCCTCCTCCGGGATGCCGCCGCAGCCGTCCGTCACGGACAGCACCACACCGTCGGCGGACCGCTCGGCGGCAACCGCGACCGTGCCGTCGGCCGGTGTCCGCCGGATCGCGTTGACCAGCAGGTTTCCCAGCACCCGGCTCATCTCCCGGCCGTCCACCTCGACCGGCACCGCCACGATCCGGTCGCCGACCAGCCGCACCCCGTGCTCGCGGGCGAGCGGGTCGGCCCCCGCGAGGGCGTCGCCGATCAGGTCGTAGAGCGACATCCGGGACGGGGAGAGCGTGAGCGTCCCGGCGTGTATGCGGGAGAGTTCGAAGAGGTCGCCGACCATGTCGTTGAGGCGTTCGACCTCGGTGCGGATCTGGCGGAGATAGCGGTCGGGGTCGGCTGCGACCCCGTCCTCCAGGGCCTCGGACATCGCGCGCAGACCGGCGAGCGGGGTGCGCAGGTCGTGGGAGATCCAGGCGACGAGTTCGCGGCGCGAGGACTCCAACGCGCGTTCGCGGTCCCGGGATTCGGCGAGCTTGGCGCTGGTCGCGGCCAACTCGCGGCTCAGGTCGGCCAGTTCGGCCGTCACCGGGCCCTCGGGTGCCGAGAAGTCGCCACCGTCGCCGAAGTCCCGTGCCGCACGGGCGAGTTCACGGCTGCGGGCGACGACCCAGCGGCCCAGCAGCAGCGCGGTGGCCAGGGAGACCACGGCCGCCATGGCGACGACGGTGGTGACCACGGACAGGTCGTGCGAGGACAGGAACATCGCCTGGGCCACCGCCAGCGTGCCCGCGAACATCGCCGTCACCGCGACCGCTGCGACCACGGAGACGGACGCGGTGAGCGACCGCCGGCGCAGCAGCCACAGCGCGCCCGCGCCGAGCACTCCGGCCCCGGCGGCGCCCAGAAAGGCGAACAGGGCGATGAGCAGCATGTCGCGCATGATCAGCCCTCCTCGACCGAGCCGGTGCGGGCGGGCTCGAAGCGGTAGCCGACGCCCCACACCGTCTGGATCAGACGGGGCCTCGCCGGATCGTCCTCGACCTTGCCGCGCAGCCGCCGCACATGGACGGTGACGGTCGACAGGTCGCCGAAGTCCCAGCCCCACACCTCCCGCATCAGGTCCTCCCGGCTGAAGGCCCGCCCGGGGTGTCGCAGGAAGAACGCAAGGAGGTCGAACTCCCGCAGGGTGAGGGCGAGTTCGGTGCCGTTCTTGGTGGCGCGGCGGGCGGCGGGGTCGGCGGTGAGTCCCGCCGAGCGCAGGGGGCGGGTCGCGGCCGGGGGGCCGCTGCGGCGCAGCACGGACTCCACGCGGAGGACGAGTTCGCGTGGGCTGAAGGGCTTGGTGACATAGTCGTCGGCGCCGACCTCCAGGCCCAGGATCCGGTCGTCCTCGTCGCCGCGCGCGGTGAGCATGATGACCGGCACGGGTCCGTGGCCGCGCAGCCGGCGGCACACCTCCAGGCCGTCCATGCCCGGCAGCATCAGGTCGAGGACCACCAGGTCCGGCCAGTGCGCGGCGGCCAGGGCGAGCGCGCCCGGCCCGTCCTCTGCCCGGTCCACGACGTATCCGGCGCGGTCGAGGTATCCGGAGACGATCTCGGCGACGGTCGGATCGTCGTCGACCACGAGGACGCGCTTCGGGTGCGCGTGCCCGCTCGGGGCGGGTACGGCACCTGGGGATTCGTACGGTTGCTGCATGCGGTCCAGGGTCCCACCGGCCGCGCCGACCGCTCGACTCCGCTGCCCCGACGTCCGTGTTTCGTAAGGATCCGAAGTCCGGTATGCCCGTTTCACGCTCGTAGGGTGAAAGCCGTGACGACCTCTCCCCCACCAGAACCCGACCCGGCGCGCGTCGACGTGGTCCTCCCCTGTCTCGACGAGGCCGAGGCCCTGCCCTGGGTGCTCGCCCGCATTCCGCGAGGCTGGCGCGCGCTGGTCGTGGACAACGGATCCACGGACGGTTCCGCGGCGCTCGCCCACAGCCTCGGCGCCACCGTCGTGCGTGAGGAGCGGCGCGGGTTCGGCGCCGCCTGTCATGCCGGGCTGCTGGCCGCCACGGCGGACATCGTGTGCTTCTGCGACTGCGACGCCTCGCTCGACCCGTCCTTGCTGATGGACTTCGTCCGCGAGGTTCGCGACGGCGAGGCCGATCTCGTACTCGGGCGGCGCCGGCCGCAGGGGCGCGGTGCCTGGCCCGCGCACGCCCGGGCGGGCAACCTCGCGCTGGCCCGGATGCTGCGCCGCCGCACCGGACTGCGGCTGCACGACCTCGGCCCGCTGCGGGCCGCGCGCCGCGCGGATCTGCTCGCGCTCGGCCTCACGGACCGCCGCAGCGGCTATCCGCTCCAGATGGTGGTGCGTGCCGCCGACACGGGTCTGCGCGTCGCCGAGCACGACGTGCCGTATCTGCCGCGCACCGGCGCCTCCAAGGTCACCGGGACCTGGCGCGGCACCTGGCAGGCGGTACGGGACATGCGCCGGGTGCTGACCGAACCCCCTGTACCCGCGCCGGTGCCGACAGCCGCCCCCTCACCTCAAGGAGCCACTTCCCGGTGACCACCCTTCTCGTCATCGCCAAGGAACCGCGGCCGGGACGGGTGAAGACCCGGCTGACTCCGCCGTTCACGCCCGAGGAGGCCGCCGCGCTCGCCGAGGCCTCGCTGGTCGACACCCTGCACGTGCTGCTGGCGACGCCCGCACGGCGGCGGGTGCTGGTGCTGGACGGAGCGCCGGGCCCCTGGCTGCCGCCGGGCTTCGACGTCGTGCCGCAGTGCGGCGGAGGGCTCGACGAACGGCTGGCCGCCGCCTTCGCGGGCTGTTCCGGGCCCGCGCTGCTGATCGGCATGGACACACCCCAGGTGACGCCCGCGCTCCTCACCGTCGACTTCGCCGACTGCGACGCGTACTTCGGGCCGGCCGAGGACGGCGGCTTCTGGGCCCTGGGCCTCGCCGACCCCGACCCGGCGCTCCTGCGCGGCGTACCGATGTCGACGCCCACCACCGGCGCCGTCCAGCGCGCCCGGCTGACCGCGGCGGGCCTGCGCGTCCACGACCTCCCGAACCTGCGGGACGTCGACACCGCGCACGACGCCGAACTGGTCGGCGCCGGGGCGCCGGAAGGCCGGTTCGCGAAGGAACTGGCACGGCTGAGGACGGGAGTCGGCCGGTGAGTGGGGTGGGGCGGCCGGCGCCCACGAGCGAGGGCCCGCTCCCGGTGAGCGCGCTCATCGACTGCCCGCCACCCGACTCCCCCGCACGCCCCTGGTCCGCCGACCCGTACACCGACGCCCTGCGCGCCGGTCGCGGCCCGCTCTTCCTCCGCCGTACCGACGGCTGGCTGCTGCCCCTGGAGGTGGAGCGCTGGTGCGCCGAGGCCGACGCGGTGGACCGGGAGGTGCTGCGCCGGTGCGAGGGGGCCGTGCTCGACGTGGGATGCGGGCCCGGGCGGCTCGTCGCCGCGCTCGCCACGCAGGGGCGGCCGGTGCTGGGCATCGACGTGAGCGAGGCCGCCGTGGCGCACACCGTCCGGCTGGGCGGGCAGGCGCTGCGCCGGTCCGTCTTCGAACCCGTCCCCGGTGAGGGCCGCTGGGACACCGCCCTCCTCATCGACGGCAATGTCGGCATCGGCGGCGACCCGCATGCGCTGCTGCGGCGGTTGTCCCAACTCCTCGCACCTGGAGGGTTGTTGGTGGTGGAGACCGCTGCGGTCGACGTCGACGAACGGGTTCGGGTGCGCGTCGCCGACGGCCGTGGAGCCTCCGGTACGTCCTTCCCGTGGGCCCGCCTGGGGACTCCGGCCCTGCTGCGCCACGCCGGCTGGGCGGGGTGGCGCCCGGAGGGTCAGTGGACGGCCGACGGCCGCTCCTTCCTCGCCCTGCGCAGCCGCAGGAGCGGCCGCACGACGAGCAGCACGGCCGAGCCGCCGAACAGCGCTGCCGTGACCAGCAGCCAGCGGGACAGGAACCCGTCGCCGGACAGTGTGGTGGCGGACCTGTAGCGGTCCGCCACCTGCCCGCTGATCAGCGGGAACCACACCAGCAGCAGAAGGCCGGAGAGCAGTGCCGGGACACGGACGCAGCCCGTCCACTCCCGGTGTCCGGCGGCGCCCAGCACCCGGGCGAGCGCCCGGTCCACGCCCGCGTACAACGGCACCAGCACCAGGTCGTGCAGCACCGCCGCGCCCACGAACCACAGCCCCACCCCGAACCAGTCGTCCGCGAGCAGCCGTACCCCCGCATACCCGGCGAGCACGAACGAGCAGGCCAACAGCAGGAGTTGGAGAGGGCTGCCGAGGGCCGGCCGCCGGAACGGAACACGCATCACAGCTCTCCGAACGTCATACGGGCCACCCATTTGGTGTTGAGCACGCCGGGCGCCGCCGGGACGACGACCCGTGCCGGGTAGCCGTGGTCGGGGGTGAGGTCCGCGCCGTTGACGAAGAGGGCGAGCAGCGAGCGCGGGTCGCGGACCTGGTTGTCGCGCAGGGCGGACCGGCGGAACGCCCCGTGCCGTTGCAGGGACTCCACCAGGACGTCGGGGGCGGTGTCGGTGTCGTAGCCGACGAGTGCCGCGAGGTCCCGCAGCCGTACGCCTCGCCACCACTGGTCGGAGGTCGACCAGCCCTCCACGCAGGCGATGGGCAACGCGGCGCTGTGCAGGGGGAGTTGGAGCAGCGCGGCCCGGCCCAGCCGGACCGTGCGGCCGTTGCCCTCGACGAGCAGTCGCCATGCCTCCTCGGAGGTCTCCCTGGCGTCGATGCCGACGGCCGCCGCCGTCTTGTTGATCTGGAAGGCGCCGGGGCCGGAGCCCGGTTCGGGTCCGCCGTGCGGGGCGAGCAGGGCCGTCTCCCGCAGCGGTCCGTCGAAGCCGCGGCCCGCCGTCGTGGCGAACAGCAGCAGCGATCCGCCGCCGACCACACCGAGGGCGCCGCGTCGCGAGACGGTGGGTTCGGCCGGATTCGGGGACACCAACTCCCCGTCCTCTGCCGGGTGTTCGCCTCTGAGGTGGCGCAGGTTGCGCAGGGCCGCGGGGGTCTTCAGGACGGCATGGGCGAGGAAGGCGGCGAAGAAGACCCAGGCGCCGTAGAAGTGCAGGGGGTAGAAGGAGCCGGGGAACACATAGTCGAGCTGGACGTTGAGCACGCCCGTGGTGAACTCGAACAGGCCGCCGCCCACGAGGAGCAGCAGCGAGAGCCGCTCCAGGGCGTGGGGGAGGGAGCGCGCCGGGGGCAGGGCGAACAGTTTCGGGACGACCGACCACAGCTTCGCCAGCAGTACGGGGACCAGCGCGATGCCGAGGGTGACGTGTGTGCCCTGTGTGAGGCGGTACAGCCAGGACGGGTCGGTCGGCCAGGCGAAGAGGTAGAAGCCGAGCAGGCCCTTGTCCGGGGTCTGGTCGTTCACCGGCGACAGGTCCGGGTTGTAGGCCGCGTACGACAGCAGACCCGTCACGAACAGCACGGTGATCCCGACGAGCAGCACGACGCCGAGCACTGAGGTGAACCAGGGGCCGCGCAGCGGGCTGCGCCAGAAGGCGGGCGAGGAGGGGGAGCGTGGCATGCCCCGACCGTAGGCCGGGGACACCCCCCGAACGGGTTCGCAAACCATGACGAAACCCTGACGTCTCTCTCGGCGGCGGCTCCGCCGGGCACACCCCGACCTAGCGTGTCGGCGTGAACCCCGATCTTCTCCGCGACCGCGAGCGCCACCAGGACGTCCGGACCGACGACCGTCCCCGTGACGTCCCGGGCCACCGCCCGCGCGACCACGTCCGCGATCTGTCGGCCGCCCTCGCCGCCGCCCTGCTCGTCCTGGCGGCGGTGCTGGTCGGCACCGTGATCCAGAAGCGCCATCACTCGCTCTTCGTCGGCTGGCCGCCCGTGTTCGCCCAGTGGGAGCCGCACGTCGGCCCCGGCACCCCGGCGGCGCTCGCCGTCGCGGTCGCCGTGGTGGCGTACGGTCCCGCGCTCGCCGCCCGACTGCCTTGGCGCGCGCTGCTGTTGACCGCCTGGGGCACCGCCATGGCGTGGACGTTCTCGCTGGCCCTGGTCGACGGCTGGCAGCGGGGCATCGCGGGACGGCTGACGAGCACGAACGAGTACCTGACGGTCATCGGCCGCTTCCACGACATCCCCGCCACCCTGCGCGACTTCACCCACCACATCCTCAGCCACTCCCCCGCTCCCTGGCCCGCGCACATCGCCGGGCATCCCGCGGCGGCCACCGTCACCTTCGTCCTCCTGGACCGGATCGGGCTGGGCGGCGGGGCCTGGGCGGGCGTGTGGTGCATCACCGTCGGGGCGACGGCGGGCGCGGCGGTCCTCGTCACCGTGCGTGTGCTCGCCGGTGAGCAACTCGCCCGGCGCGCCGCCCCGTTCCTCGTCCTCGCCCCGGCCGCCGTATGGGTGGGCACCTCGGCGGACGGGTACTTCGCGTCGGTCGCCGCCTGGTCCGTCGCGTTCCTCGCCCTCGCGGTCACCGGACACCGGCCGCGCTCGGCCGGCCTGGCCGCCGGGCTGTTCTTCGGCCTCACCGCGTATCTGTCGTACGGGCTCATGCTGTTCGCGGTGATCGCGGGCGCCGCACTGCTGCTCGGGCAGCGGCGGCTTCGCCCGCTCCCGTACGTCGTCGCCGGACTCGCCGTCGTACCAGTGCTGTTCACGCTGCTCGGCTTCAACTGGTGGGAGGCGTACCGCCTGTTGATCACCCGCTACTACGAAGGGGTCGGCGGGATCCGGCCGTACGGCTACTGGGTGTGGGCGAATCCGGCCTGCACCGTGCTGATCGTGGGCCCGGCGACGGTGGCGGGTCTGCGGCGGGCGGGCACCGCTCCCGTACGTCCCCAACTCCCCGAGCTGCGTGGCGGTCTGCGCACGGCCGCGCCCCAACCCCGGCTCGCCCTGCTGGTGTCCGCCGCGCTGCTGGCCCTTCTCGTCGCGGATCTCTCCGGTATGAGCAAGGCGGAGACGGAGCGCATCTGGCTGCCGTTCGCGATGTGGCTGCTGCCCGCGTGCGCGTTCCTTCCCCGGCCCCGCGCCTGGCTCACCGCGCAGGCCGTCCTGGCCCTGCTCCTCAACCACCTGCTCCTGACGGGCTGGTGATGTGGGCGACCAGTGCGGGTCTACGCCACCTCGTGGGGCTCGGGAGCCGTGCTGTTCGCCTCGGCCACCGGGGCGGCCTTGTCGCGCCCTCGCCCGGTCAGACGGGTGGCCAGCGGCTCGGTGTACCGGGCGCTGAGCGGGCCGACGACGACCAGGATCAGCACGTACGCCGTCGCCAGCGGACCGAGCGAGGATTCGATGCCGGCGGTGACGGCGAGGCCGGCGATCACGATGGAGAACTCTCCGCGGGCGACCAGCGTGCCGCCCGCCCGCCAGCGGCCCTTGGCGGAGATCCCCGCGCGCCGGGCCGCCCAGTACCCCGTGGCGATCTTCGTGCCCGCGGTGACGATCGCCAGGGCGAGCGCGGGCAGCAGGACGGGCGGGATGCTCGCCGGGTCGGTGTGCAGGCCGAAGAAGACGAAGAACACGGCGGCGAACAGGTCCCGCAGCGGGGAGAGCAGACTGTGCGCGCCCTCCGCGGCCTCCCCGGACAGGGCGATGCCGACCAGGAACGCGCCCACGGCGGCGGACACCTGGAGCTGCTGGGCGAGGCCTGCGACCAGCAGGGTCAGGCCCAGGACGACCAGGAGCAGTTTCTCGGGGTCGTCGCTGGAGACGAAGCGGGAGATGTGGCGGCCGTAGCGGACCGCGACCAGCAGCACCAGGGCCGCGGCGCCGAGGGCGACGACCAGCGTGAGGCTGCCCGAGGCGAGGCCGGTGCCGGCGAGGAGTGCGGTGACGATCGGCAGGTAGACGGCCATCGAGAGGTCCTCGAGGACGAGGATGCTCAGGATGACGGGGGTCTCGCGGTTGCCGAGGCGCCCCAGGTCGCCGAGGACCTTGGCGATGACGCCGGAGGAGGAGATCCAAGTGACGCCGGCCAGCACCACCGCGGCGACCGGTCCCCAGCCGAGCAGCAGGGCCATGGCGGCGCCGGGCAGCGCGTTCAGGGCGGCGTCGACGAGACCCGCGCTGTACTGGGTCTTGAGGTTGGAGACGAGATCGCTGGCCGTGTACTCCAGGCCGAGCATCAACAGCAGCAGGACGACGCCGATCTCGGCGCCGATGGCGACGAACTCCTCGCTGGTGCCCAGCGGCAGCAGTCCGCCCTCGCCGAACGCGAGCCCGGCCAGCAGATAGAGCGGTATCGGGGAGAACTGGAAGCGTGCGGCGAACCGGCCCAGCAGTCCCAGGGCCAGGATGATCGCGCCGAACTCGATCAGGAACCTCGCGGAGGAGTGCATCGCGGTCACTCCCGCCCGAGTATCGCGGCGGCCGACTCGACACCCTCGCGCGTGCCGATCACGATCAGGGTGTCCCCGCCGGCCAGCCGGAAGTCCGGTGCCGGGGAGGGGACGGCCTCGGCCCGGCGCAGCACGGCCACGATCGAGACACCGGTCTCGGTGCGCATCCTGGTCTCGCCGAGCACCCGTCCGTTCCAGTACGAGAGCGTCGACAGCCGAATGCGCTCGGCGACCAGGCCCAGTTCGGTGGTGGACAGCAGGTTCGGGCTGTGGTGCTCGGGCAGCAGGGCGTCGACGAGCGCGGCCGTCTCCGCCGTGGTCAGCCGCACGGACAGGGCGCAGGCGTCCGGGTCGTCCGAGCGGTAGGCGTTCAGAGTTCGCTCCCCGTCCCGGTGGGCGACCACCGACACACGGCGTTGCTCACGTGTCGTCAGGTCGTAGCGGACACCGATCCCCGGCAATGGTGTACTGCTCACGCGTGGAGTGCCCATGACGCGTCCCCCTGTTCCTCGCAGATCTCCGTGAACCTTACATGTTCTTGACGTTTCTTTACCGGTTCTTGAATGATCTGCCGCCGGGCCCGCGTGGAGTAGACCTGCCCAACACGGGCAGAAGGGGAACCGGGTGAGAGGTGGATGGGCATGAGCACACCGTTCGCGGGGATGATGGCGGTCCGGCCGCCCGCCGCGTGGTGGCCCGCGCTGCGGCGGACGCCGGTCGCGCTGTGGAACGACGACATCACGGACTACGCGGCGGCGCTGACCTACTACGCGATCCTGACCGTGCTCCCCGCGATGCTGGCGACGGTCCTGGGGTTCGGGATGATCAGCCCGGACACGGCCGAGGAGTTCATCAGCCATGTCGCCGCCTACGCGCCGGCCGACTCGGGCGCCGATCTGCACACCGTCCTGTCCCATGCGCTGGCCGCGGACGGCACGGCCTGGCCGTTGCTCGTGACCGGTGCAGGCAGCGCGCTGTGGTCGGCCTCCAGTTATCTCGCCGTGTGCCGCCGCGCCCTGCACCGGATGCACGGCACGGAGGACCGGCGTTCGACCTGGCGCAAGGCGCCGCGCATCGTGCTCACCGCGCTCGTGCTGCTCGGTCTGCTACTGGTCGGCTCGCTCACCCTCCTCCTGACCGGCCCGCTCGCGGAGGTCGTCGGCCGGATGTTCGGCATGGGCTCCACTGCGGCCTGGGCCTGGAACCTGCTGCGCTGGCCGGTGCTGCTGTGCCTGGTGGTCCTCCTGGTCGTGGTCGTCTTCCACACCGGCCCGACCTCGGCGCGCCGACGCGGGCACACTCTGCCCGGCGGCGCCCTGGCCGCCGCGCTGTGGCTGGCCGTCTCGGCGGGCTTCTCGTCGTACGCCTCGACACTCGGCGCCTACAGCAGGCTCTACGGCTCGCTCTCCGGGATCGTCGTCTTCCTGGTCTGGCTGTGGCTGTCGAACCTGGCGCTGCTCACGGGAGCGCAGTTCGCCGCGGAACTGGCCGCGCCGCCCGGTGGTCCGGTTCCTCGGTCACCCGGTCACAGCACGGGGAAGTCGGCCGTCCCGTAGGACTCCTCGGGCAGTGGGTCCGGTGTGCCGGCGGGGTCGAGGAGGTGGGCGACGAGGGCGGCCGCGGTGTCGTGCCAGAGGCGGTGGCGGCGGAGCATGGCGTGGTCGCCGCCGCCGACGAGGGCCATTCCGGCACGGGTGGCCGTGGCCCGCGCCCTGTGCACGCAGTCCGCCGAGTCGGCGGGTGAGGTGACGTGGTCCCGGTCGCCGTGCAGGCAGACGACGTACCGGCCCGCCGTCTGTTCCACCGGCTCCCCCGGCGGCCACCACGGTGCCAGTGCGACCACACCGCACACCTGCGGGTGACCGGCGGCGCGCAGGGCGGCCCGGCCCCCCATGGAGTGGCCGAGCAGCAAGGTCGGTACGGGGCCCGCCAGTTCGGCGAGTTCGTCCAGCGCGCGGTGGGTGTCCCGCACGGGGTCGGCGCGCTCGCCGTTCCAGCCGCGCACGCGGTATCGGGTCCGGGCGAGGAGGACGTCGCCATCCGGCAGCGCACCGGACATCGCCCGCACGAACGGTCCCATGCGCAGCGCGGCGAGCTGCCAGGGCCTGGCGGGCCGACTGCTCGCCTCCTGGCCGCCGTGCAGGACCAGGACGGCCGCCCGCGGGCGGGCCGGACAGTGCCGGAGCAGCAGTGCGGCTCCGGGCGCGGGCGGCGGAAGTTCGGTCTCGTCCTGCTGCACGAAGGTGTGCCCCCTGTTCCGTTGTTCGGGCCTCTCCGCGACCTCCGCGTCGCGGGTCACGGAGATGATCCTCCCCCGGACGACGCGTCGCCCCGGCCCGGCAGTTGTGACGGACCCGCCCCGCGCGGCAGCCGGTCAGGATTGGAGAAGCCTTCGTCCGCTCCCCCGCCCTAGCCTGAATTCACCGGCGAAATCCGTCGGACCACGCTTCACGGAGGAGCTCGCCATGACCGACGGTCTGAACACGATCATCTACCCCGTCAAGGACCTCGACCGCACGAAGGCCCTGTTCGGCGCGCTGCTGGGAGTCGAGCCGTACGCGGACGAGCCGTACTACGTCGGCTACAAGGCCGCGGGCCAGGACGTCGGTCTCGACCCGAACGGGCACTCCAGGGGCATGACCGGACCGGTGCCGTACTGGACCGTGGACGACATCCGGACACGGGTGGCGGCGCTGGTGGAGGCGGGGGCCGAGCTGGTCCAGGACGTCCAGGACGTCGGCGGCGGCAAGCTGATCGCCTTCGTGAAGGACGCGGACGGGAACTTCGTCGGGCTGACCCAGAATCCGGCTGCCTGACACCGCTGCCGCACCGGCCGGCCACCCGCCCGAGCTACTTGCACACGCACTAGTTGCAGACTCAACGATTGGCCGGATCGGTGTTACCGTGCAGGTATGGCAGTGAAGTCGGCCGGTGCCCGGCAACTAGAGGATCAGTGGCGGGACATCCTGTCCGTGCACGCGCGCACGATGTGCGAGATCGACCGCGTGCTGCACCCGCACGGGCTGGGCGCGAGCGACTTCGAGGTGCTGGACATGCTCGCGTCCCAGGCGCCCCGGGACGGCGACCAGTGCCGGGTGCAGAACCTGGTCGGACGGGTCCATCTCAGCCAGAGCGCGCTCTCCCGGCTCATCGGCCGGCTGGAGAAGGACGGCCTCGTGGAACGCTCCGTGTGCGTCGAGGACCGCCGCGGCGTGTGGGTCGCGCTTACCCGCAAGGGCCGCGACCTGCACGCGGAGGTGCTGCCACTCCAACGGGGTGTACTGGCAAGGATGTTGGAGAGCACGCAGCAGTAACCGCCGCCCGGCCCGGCCGCCTCACACCACGAACTCGGCTCCGTCCACGAGCACTTCGACCCCCGCACCGTTCACCTGCGCCCGCGCCGTCGAACCGGGGTCGAGCAGCGGATTCGTGTTGTCGAGGTGGGTGTAGATCCGGCGGACACCGGGGTGACGGGCGAGGGCGGCGAGGCTGCCGCCGGGGCCGGTGACGGGCAGATGTCCGATGCCCACCTCGTCGGCATCGAAGAAGGTGCCGTCCAGCACGGCGCAGTCCGCCGTCTCCAACAAGTCGTCCAGGGCGTCCGTCCAGGCGGCGATGCGCGGCGCGTAGACGAATGCCCCGCCGGTCGCCAGATCCTCGACGCGGTACGCGACCGCCCAGCGGTCGTCCGGACGGCGGGACTGCACGTACTCGGGTGGCCCGTCGCCCACCGGGTGGGCCGTGACGACCAGCCCTCCGGCGAGTACGAACCCGTCCTCGGCGAGGCCGTCGGCCCACTCCCAGGGGGCGTAGCGGTCGAGGACCGCGCGAGCCGGGGCGAGCGCGACGAGGACGGGCTGCGGGGCGTACACCTTGAGGCCCGCCGCCCCGCTCAGCACGGTCAGACCGGCCACGTGGTGGGGCTCGGCGTCGGTGAGCAGCACGCCGCGCACAGGGGTGTCGCGCGGACCGGGGCCCGGCCGGAGCGCGGAGGTGGCGGTGAGCTGGGTGCGGACGTCGGGCGAGGCGTTGAGCAGCCACCAGTCGCGCGTGTTGCCGGTGACGGCCACGCAGTCCTGGGTGCGCGAGGGCAGTGTCCCGTCGCGGGCGGCGGCGCACAACGCGCAGGCGCAGTTCCACCGCGGGAAACCGCCACCGGCGGCGGTACCGAGCAGGACGACCCTCACGACGACCGCGCCCCCTCGCAGAATCGGAATCCGAATCGGCATCGGAATCGACGCACCGAATCTCCCCCGGGGGATCTTTCCTCCGAAACGGGCCGGACTACCCCGTCGCAGGGGGCAGTTCCGGCCGATCTGCCGCTGGGACACGCCTCAGCGCAGCAGATCCCGTACGGCGGCGAAGGCCGCGTCGACCGTCGCCGGGTCGGCGCCAGGGCGGGCGAGCGCGCTCATGGGGATCGGGGTGACCGAGGGCAGGCCGACGTAGGGGGTGAGGCCGTCCGGGGCCGATCCGACGGCGGCGAGCAGGGCGACGCCCTGTCCGGTGCGGGCGATGTCGAGGACTCCGGCGAGATAGCCGGCGTCGCCCACGACCGCCGCCGGTACCCCGTGCGCGGCGAGGGTTGAGATGGCGCGGCGGCGGATCGCGCACGGGTCCTCGATGGCGACGAGCGGGACGGGCGCGGGCGCGGCCGGTGGCTGCCAGCCGGGCGTCGCGTGCCAGGTCAGCGGGAGGCCGCCGACCGGTGTGCCCTCGGTGGCGGCGGCCTCGGTGACGTACACCGCGACGTCGACGCTGCCGCGTTCCACGGCCTCGACGAGGCGGGCCGAGCGGTCGATGCGGAAGCGGACCCTGCAGCCCGGCCGCACCTCCTGGACGGCCGCGGTCAGCCGTGGCAGAAACTGGTCGGCCGCGTGTTCGGTGGAGCCGATGGTGATGGTGTCGCCGTCCACGTCGAGCAGGGTGCGTACGGCCTCGTCGTGCACGGCGAGGATACGGCGGGCCTGTTCCAGGAGCAGTCGCCCCTCGGGCGTGAACCGGGTACCGCGCCCCTCCCGCTCGACGATCGGCAGACCGAGCGTCTTCTCCAGCCTGCGCACATGCTGGCTGACCGCGGACTGGCTCAGGGCGAGGGCCCGGGCCGCGCGATGGAAGCCGCCGCAGTCGGCTATCGCGGTCAGGCTGCGCAGGGCCACGATGTCGAGGACAGGTTGGGGCATGCCGGTGACGGTAGCCGTTTCGGGGATCGATCGCGATAACTGATCGATTTCGATGCGGAATCATCGTTGGACGCGATCGGTCGGATCCGGTCATGATGAGCGCATGCTGCACACGACCGCTTCCGCTGCCTTTCTGACGCAGCGCCGAGTCATCGACTTCGGCGTGGCGTGCAGCGCGCGCTGTCGTTGAACTGTCGCTGCTCTCCGGCACCCACCCCGCGTTCTCGCTGATCACGTCCGCCTCGCGCACTGACACGTGACGGCGGCTCCGGCCTGCGCTCTTCCCCGCGCTCTTCTCCCGTTGCCCGCGTTTCCCCTCGTTTCCCCTCGTTGGGAGTTGTCACCCCATGCCCTCTCACTCCGTCTCGTCCTGGGACGAACCCGAAGGCCTCGCCGCGCGCGGCACGTTGATCGTGCTGGCCGGGCGGGGCGAACACGGCGGCGTCTACGAGCGGTTCGGCCG
This sequence comes from Streptomyces sp. NPDC050549, assembly GCF_040655035.1. Taxonomy (NCBI): domain Bacteria; kingdom Bacillati; phylum Actinomycetota; class Actinomycetes; order Kitasatosporales; family Streptomycetaceae; genus Streptomyces; species Streptomyces sp. NPDC050549. The sequence goes on along the minus strand of NZ_JBFAJD010000011.1, from coordinate 148,862 downwards.
CCGGCTCGGCTACGACGCCTACCGCGTCCGCGCCCTCGGCGACCCGGCCGCCGACCCCGCCGTTCTGGAGCAGGCCGCCAAACTGCTCGCCGACGGGTCGCTGCCGGGCCCGAAGGTGCTGGTCGGTTCCGACACCGGCGCTCTCTACGCCCTCCGGCTCGCCGCGGAGCAGACCGCGGGCATCGACGCGCTGATCCTGGCCGGGCTGCCCACCGGCGCCTGGACGGCGGGGAGTTGGGAGGACGAGGCCGCGGCACGTACCGCCTGCCCGACCCATCAGGGGCGCCTCACCAACGACCCCGAGTTCCGCCGGGGCGCCATCGACGGCGCCCCCGAGCTGCCCGAGCCGAGCCTGGACCTGGTGCGCGTCCCGGTCCTGGCCCTGCACGGCAAGGACGACACGATCAGCCCGCTCGGCCGTGCGCTGAGCGTCTACGACGGTCACCCGAACGTGCACACCGTGACCTTCGTGGACGGCCGCCACGACGTCCTCAACGACGCCCTGCACCGCACCGTCGCCGCCACGGTCGTCCTCTTCCTCGAACGGCTCCGGCTCTCCCCCGAACTCGCCGCGATCGCCGAGGAGTTGACATGAGCCGCCGCGTGACGACCACGGTCCCCGAGCTCGCCGGACTCCTCGGCTCCGAGCAGCCTCCGGTGCTTCTCGACGTCCGCTGGGCCCTCGGCGATCCCTACGGCCGCGACCACTACGCCGACGGGCACATCCCCGGCGCGGTCTATGTCGACCTGGACACCGAACTGGCCGCACCGGCAAGCCCGGAGGGCGGTCGGCACCCGCTGCCGGACCTCGCGGAACTGCAGGAATCCGCGCGCCGCTGGGGCATCGGGAGCGGGCGGTCCGCCGTGGTCTACGACGACCTGGGCAACACGGCGGCGGCCCGCGCCTGGTGGCTGCTGCGCTACGCCGGAGTCGACGAAGTGACGCTGCTGGACGGGGCGTTGGGCGCCTGGCGCACGGCGGGGCTGCCGCTGGAGTCCGGGATTCCCGCCGATCCGGAACCGGGTGACGTCGTACTCCGCGCGGGTGCGCTGCCGGTCACCGACGCCGACGGCGCGGCCGAACTCACCGTGTCCGGACTGCTGTTGGACGCCCGCGCCGGTGAGCGCTACCGGGGCGAGGTCGAGCCGGTGGACCCGCGCGCGGGGCACATCCCGGGGGCGGTGTCCGCACCGACCGGAGAGAACCTGACGGCGGAGGGGACCTTCCGCTCGCCCGAGGAACTGCGCAAGCGGTTCGAGGAGCGGGGTGCGGGCGCCGCGTCACGCATCGGCGTGTACTGCGGGTCCGGGGTCACCGCCGCCCACCAGATCGCGGCGCTGGAGATCGCCGGGTTCGAGGCGACGCTCTTCCCCGGTTCCTGGTCCGCCTGGTCCGCCGATCCCGCCCGTCCGGCAGCGACGGGAGACAAGCCATGACGACGAAACCACTGGACGCGGCAGTGCTGCCGCAGCAGACGGAACGCGCTCCCGAGCAGCCCGCCCGCGTCACCATCCGGGGCACGGCGAGGACCGCCCGCCGCTTCACCGTCCCGCGTTCCGTGCGGCGTACCGCCGGACCGGTGGGCCTCGTGCTCCTCTGGTTCCTGGCCTCCGCCACCGGGGTGCTCCCGGAGTCCGTGCTGGCCTCCCCCGTCGACGTCATCCGACAGGCCGTGGACCTGACGAAGGACGGTGAACTCCCCCGCGCCGTAGCCGCGTCGGGCCGCCGCGCCGCCATCGGGTTCGTCATCGGCGCGAGCGTCGCGCTCGTCCTGTCGCTGACGGCCGGGCTGTTCCGGCTCGGCGAGGACGTCATCGACTCCTCGATGGGCATGTTCCGGGCGATCCCCTGGGTGGGTCTGATCCCGCTGTTCATCGTCTGGTTCGGCATCGAGGAGACCCCGAAGATCGCCCTGGTCGCACTCGGTGTGACCTACCCGCTGTACTTCAACATCTACGGCGGCATCCGCTCCACCGACGCCCAACTCGTCGAGGCCGCACGGATGATGGGGCTCGGCCGGTTCGGTCTGATCAAGTACGTCATCCTGCCGAGCGCGCTGCCCGGGGCACTCGTGGGCCTGCGGTACGCGCTGTCCACCGCGTGGCTCGCACTGGTCTTCGCCGAGCAGGTCAACGCGGACGCGGGGCTCGGCTATCTGATGAGCAACGCCCAGCAGTACTTCCGCACGGACGTGATCGTGCTGTGCCTCGTCGTGTACGCGCTGCTCGGCCTCGCCTGCGACTTCGCCGTACGGATCCTGTCGCGCCGCCTGCTGACCTGGCGGGCCAACTTCGAGGGCGAGGCGTAGCCATGGCCAACTCCATTGAGATACGGGGACTTTCGCGGGCCTTCGACGGCAACACCGTCCTGCACGACCTCGATCTGGACATCCGCGAGGGCGAGTTCGTGGCCCTGCTCGGGCACAGCGGCTGCGGCAAGTCGACGCTGCTGCGGATTCTCGCGGGGCTCGACGACGAGATCGGCGGCGAGGTGACCGTGCCGGCCCGGCGCAGCGCGGCCTTCCAGTCCCCAAGGCTGCTGCCCTGGTTGAAGGTGTGGCGCAACGTCGTGCTCGGCCTGCCGGGCCGCCCGGACAGGGACCTTGCCGTCAAGGCGCTCGACGAGGTCGGCATCGCGGAGCGCGCGACCGTCTGGCCGAAGACGCTGTCCGGCGGTCAGGCCCAGCGCGTGTCGCTGGCCCGCGCCCTGGTCCGTGAGCCCGAACTCCTGCTCCTGGACGAGCCGTTCGGCGCTCTGGACGCGCTGACCCGGGGCAAGGTGCAGGCGCTCGTCGCCGAGCTGTGGCGGCTGCACGGGTGCGCGATCCTCCTGGTCACCCATGACGTGGAGGAGGCGCTGCTGCTCGCCGACCGCGTGCTGGTGATGGACGAGGGCCGTATCGCCCACGAGTTGACCGTCGATCTGCCCCGTCCCCGTGATCTGACCGCCCCCGAGTTCGTGACCCTGCGCGCCCGCCTCCTGAACTGGCTCGGCGTGACCCGCACCCTGGAAGGAACCCCCTCGTGATCCGCAGAATCGCCGCCGCCACCCTGAGCCTGACCACCCTGCTGGCGTTGAGCGCCTGCGGCGCCGACTCCTCGGCGGACACCGCCTCCGGCGGACAGGTCACCCTCACCATCGGCGACCAGGCCAAGACCCTACAGACGATCATCGCCGCCTCGGACGCGCTCAAGGGCGCCGAGTACAAGGTGAAGTGGGCCGAGTTCCAGGGCGCGGCCCCGCTCTACCAGGCCGTGCAGGCGAACGCCGCCGACACCGGGTACTCCGCCGACCTGCCCGCGCTCCAGGCGCTCAGCGGCGGGGTCAAGATCAAGAACGTGGCGGCCCTCAAGAACGACGGCACGCACGTCGGGATCGTCGTCCGCAAGGACTCCGGCATCGCCAGCGTGAAGGACCTCAAGGGCCAGAAGGTCGTGGTGTCCTCCGCGAAGGGCAGCGTCTCGGAGTATCTGCTGGCCAACGTCCTCAAGCAGAACGGGCTCAGCTACAAGGACGTCAAGGTGCAGTACCTGCTGCCGACCGACGCGCAGGCCGCCTTCGCCTCCGGGAAGATCAAGATCTGGGCGACCTTCGGCGTCTACCAGGCCGTCGGTCTGGAGCAGGGCGGCAAGCTCCTCGTCGACGGCGCGGACGGCCGGGTCAGCGGCATCGGCTTCATCAACGCCTCCGACAAGGCCCTTGCCAACTCCGCGAAGAAGACCGCGCTGAGCGATTTCCTCAAGCGCCTGAGCACGGCGCTGAAGTGGACCAGCACCCACCAGGACGCGTACGCGAAGGCCATCGAGCAGCGCAACGGCGCCGACGCCTCGGTGGCCAAGGCCCTCGCCTCGGCCGCCTACAGCCAGGTGCTGCCGATCACGTCGGACGTCAACACCACCGTCCAGCAGGTCGCCGACCTCATGAACGGCATCGGGGTCCTCGACCCGAACGTCGACGTGGCCAGGGCCGCCGACACCTCTCTGCTCAAGTGACCTTCATGTCTTAGGAGTTCGCTCATGCCTGTCGAGTTCATCAGCGCCGTCCACACCGACTCCGGGGCCTCGGGTCCCGCCGCCGCGAGCCGTACCGGCTTCGACGTCGACCACCTCCGCAAGTACGCCCGCGCGCTGGACGACGGCGGTTTCGACCACACTCTGGTCGCCTACCATTCGGCCTCGCCGGACGCCTTCCAGATCGCCCAGTTCGTCGCCACCCACACCGAGCGGATCCGCCCGATCCTCGCCCACCGACCCGGCGTGGTCTTCCCGACGCACGCGGCCCGCGCCCTGGCCACCCTGGACCGGATCAGCGACGGCCGGCTCACCCTGCACATCATCTCCGGGGGCAGCGACGAGGAGCAGCGCCGGGAGGGCGACTACCTCAACAAGGTGGAGCGGTACGAGCGTTCGGACGAGTACATCCAGATCCTGCGGAAGGTGTGGCAGGCCGAGGGACCCGTCTCGCACGAGGGCAAGTACTTCAGGTTCGAGGGCTACTACTCCGATGTGAAGCCGGTGAACGGCCTGGTCCCGATCTCCGTCGGCGGCTCCTCGCAGGACGCGTACCGGGTGGGCGGTCAGCAGGGCGACATCTTCGGGCTGTGGGGCGAGCCGCTGAAGGAGACGGCCGAGCAGATCGCCGCCGTCAACGCCGTCGCCGACGCCGTCGGACGCCCGCACCCCCGTATCTGGGTGTCGTTCCGCCCGATCGTCGCGCCCACCGAGGAACTCGCCTGGGAGAAGGCCCGCCGCACCCTCGGAGTCCTCAAGGACCAGGCGAAGAACACCGAGTTGCTCCGTCACTACCGCACCACCGGCCGCCCGGCGAACGTCGGCTCGCAGCGCCTCCTCGACATCGCCGAGCGCGGTGAGGTCCAGGACCGCTGCCTGTGGACCGCCCCCGCCGTCGCCACCAACGCGGCCGGCGCGTCAACCGCCCTTGTCGGCACGCCCGAGACGGTCGCCCAGGCGCTCCTCGACTACGTCGACATCGGCTGCGACCTGCTGTCGATCCGCGGCTACGACCCGCTCAACGACGCGATCGACTACGCCCGGCACGTGCTGCCCCTGGTCCGCCAGGAACTCGCCCACCGGGCGACGACCTCGCATGCCGCCTGATCCGTCCGCCCCCCTCTGATTGCGAACCCCCTTATGGAGAAACCGTGTTGTTGCGCCACACCCTGCGCGCGTCCACCGCCGCCCTCGCCCTTCTCCTGCCCTTCGCCGCGGCCTGCGGAGGCAGCGCGACGGCCGACTCCTCGTCCTCCGACATCTCCTCCGTGACCCTGCGGGTCGGCGACACCGGCTGGAAGGTCGACGAGGCCGTCCTCAAGTACGCCCACCTCGACGACACCCCGTACAAGGTGAAGTGGGACCTCTTCCAGGGCGGCGACAAGCAGCTCCAGGCCGTCCGTGCCGGAGCTCTGGACCTGGCCTCCTCCAGCGAGATCCCGCCCATCTTCTCGGCCGCCGACGGCAAGCCGAACTTCAAGGTCGTCGCCGTCCAGCGCGGCACGACCCTCAACCAGGAAGTCGTCGTCCCCAAGGGCTCGAAGGTGACCGACATCGCCGGTCTGAAGGGCAAGAAGGTCGGCTACGTCCAGAACACCACCGCCCACTACTTCCTCTACGAACTGCTGAAGCAGGCCGGCCTCAAGTGGTCGGACATCGACGCCAAACCGCTGCTGCCGAACGACGGCCTCGCGGCCCTGAACGGCGGCTCCATCGACGCCTTCGCGTCCTACGGCACGTCGATCATCACGGCCCACCAGCAGGGCGCCCGCACGGTCGGCTCCGGCGCGGGCATCCTGTCCGGCAACTTCCTCTGGTCCGCCCGCGACAGCGTCCTGAAGAGCCCCGCCCGGCGGGCCGCCGCGGCGGACCTGATCGCCCGCATCACCAAGGCGTACGCCTACGTCCGCGACGGCCACGAGGACGGATTCGCGAAGGTCACCGCCGACGCCACCCACCAGCCGGTGGCACAGGCCAAGTCGGACCTGGTCGCCGCGCAGAAACAACGCCCCACTCAGGCCAGGACAGTCGGCGCCGACGCGATCGCCTCCCAGCAGAAGGTGGCCGACGCCTTCACCGAACTCGGCGCGCTGAAGGAGCACCTGGACGTGAAGTCGTTCTGGACCACCGCACTCAACTCCGACCTGAAGAAGGCCCTGTGACCGCCCGCATCGCCGAACTGGCCGCCGGCTACGACCAGTCGGGCGTCTTCCCCGCCGAGTCCCTCCGGATCGCCCACGAGGCCGGACTGCTCACCGCGACCATCGGGGAGCGGTACGGCGGCCGGGGCGCCCGGGTCGAGGAGAGCGCGCGCATCCTCCACCGGATCGGGCGCGGCGACCCGTCCGTCGCCCTCATCGCGGCGATGACCCTCAACACGCACGCCCGGCAGGCCGTACAGCCTCACTGGCCCGAGGAGTTGTACGCGCGCCTCGTCAAGGAGTCCTTCGAACGGCCCGTGCTCGTCAACCACGCCCGCGTGGAACCCGAGCTGGGCTCCCCCGCGCGCGGCGGCCTCCCCTCGACGCTCGCCCGGCGCACCCCCGACGGCTGGTCGCTGAGCGGCACCAAGCGTTTCGTGACCGGCGCGGAGGGCCTGGACTGGTTCCTGGTGTGGGCCACCACCGACGAACCGGAGCCGCGCGTCGGCACCTTCCTGGTGCCGGGAGGCTCCCCCGGTATCGGGATCACCGGCCGCTGGGACCAGTTGGGGCTGCGGGCCAGCGGCAGCCACGACGTGACGTTCCGGAACGTGGAGATCCCTTACGAGCACGTCATCGGCATCGGCCCCTACGGCGCGGCGGCCGAGCAGGACAACCGGGTCGGCGCGGCCCTGCATCTCCCGCTCGCGGCCCTCTACTTGGGGGTCGCGCGAGCCGCGCAGTCCTTCTTCCACACGTTCGCCCACGAGCGCGTACCCGCCAACCTCGGTCATCCGGTGGCCCGTACGGAACGGTTCCGCAGGACCGCCGGGGAGATCGAGGTGCTGCTGACCGGTGCCGAGGAGCTGGTGTTCGGCGGAGCGGCGCGCCTCGACGCGGGTGACACCACCTACACCCCCGAACAGGCCCTGGGAGCGAGGGTGTTGGCCGACCGGCACGGTGTACGGGCGGTGGAGCTGGCGGTACGGCTGCTCGGCAATCCCGGGCTCGCGCGCGGCAATCCGCTGGAGCGGCACTTCCGGGACATCCAGTGCGCGCCCGTGCACGCACCCCAGGAGGACATCTCCCTGCTCGTGATCGGAACGAAGGCGTTGAATCCGTGAAGGCACGCACAGCGAAGGTACGGAACCCGTGACCACAGCTCCCCCGACCGCCACCGCCGCCGCCCGGCTCCTCGGTCTGCTCGCCCGGGATCTGCCGCCCGACCGACTGGCCACGGACCCGCGCACGTTGGCCGCGCACGCCACGGACCGGTCGGGCACCCGGCCGGACGGTGTCCCGCTGGCCGTGGTGCACGCCCGGCGCACCGAGGACGTGACCGTCACACTCCGGCACGCGAACGCGCTGCGGGTGCCGGTGGTGCCGCGCGGCGCGGGCACCGGGCTGTCGGGCGGGGCGTCGGCCGGTGAGGGGGTGCTCGTGCTGGACCTGTCCGGGATGAACCGCATCCTGGAACTGTCGGCCGACGACCAGCTGGCCGTCGTCGAACCGGGCGTGATCACCGCCGAGTTGGACCGGGCGGCGGACGAGCACGGGCTGCGGTACGCGCCGGATCCGGCGAGTGCGGCGATCTCGACGATCGGCGGGAACATCGCAACCAACGCGGGCGGGCTGCGGTGCGCGAAGTACGGGGTGACGCGGGACAGTGTGCTCGGCCTGGAGGCCGTCCTCGCCGACGGGACGGTGGTCACGACCGGTCGCCGTACCGTCAAAGGGGTCACCGGTTACGACCTCACCGCGCTACTGACCGGCTCCGAGGGCACCCTCGCCGTCATCACCTCGGCGACCCTGCGGCTGCGTCCGGTGCCGGTGGCGACCGCCACGATCGCCGCCTGGTTCGAGTCGTTCGAGGCGGCAGCGGAGGCCTCGTACGCGATCGGGCGGGCCGGGGTCGTGCCGTCGCTCGCGGAGCTGCTCGACGGGCCGGTGCTGCACGCCGTCGACCCGGCACTGGGCGCGCGCGGGGCGGCGCTGCTGCTGGTGCAGTGCGACGGCGCGGGGGCGAGCGCCGAGGCGGAGCAGGTCGCGCGGGTGCTCGCTGCGACGGCCACGACCGTGGAGACCACGGCGGACCCGGTGGAGGCGGAGGCGCTGCTCGCGGCCCGCCGGCTCGCCCTGCCCGCACTGGAGCGGCTGGGCCGGCCGCTGATCGAGGACATCGCCGTACCCCGCTCCCGGCTCGCGGAGGCGGTCCGCGCGATCCGCGCGATCTCGGCCCGTCATGCCGTGCCCGTCTACACGCTGGCGCACGCGGCGGACGGCAACCTCCATCCGATCATCGTGGTGGATCCGGCCCTGGACCGGCTCCCGGAGGCGGCCTGGGAGGCGGCCGGCGAGATCTTCGCGCTGGCGCTGCGGCTCGGCGGGACGCTGACCGGTGAGCACGGCGTGGGCGTACTGAAGCGGCAGTGGGTGGCGGACGAACTCGGGCCCACCGCCCACGCGTTGCAGCGGCGGCTGAAGGACGCCTTCGATCCGCACGGGATCCTCAATCCCGGCAAGACGCTCTGAGCCGCCCGGGCTCTGATCCCCCGAACGAGTGATACCGGGTCGACCGGGGGTGGTGCGGAGGCACGTGCGACCGGCATGTGCCTCGACCGCTGTCCGAGGTCATCACTCGTCGTGACCGATGACGGGTAGCTGTACGCACGGAACGTGACGGGACGCAGGCATTCCGCCATCCGCGCGACAGGAGAGAAGGCACCATGTCGGTCGAGACCGGTACCGCGCCCGAGGCGGGCGCCGAGGAGCGGGAACAGCAGAGCCTCGGAACCGCCGCGGCACGCACCCTGGCGACCACGACCAAGTCCGAACCCCAGATGCAGGGCATCAGCTCCCGGTGGCTGACCCGCATGCTGCCCTGGGTGAACGTGCCCGGTGGCACCTACCGCGTCAACCGTCGGCTGTCGTACACGCGCGGCGACGGACGGGTGACGTTCGTGCAGACCGGTGCGCAAGTGCGGGTCGTCCCGGCCGAGTTGACCGAACTCCCGCTGCTGCGCGGCTTCGCGGACGGCGACGCGCTCGGCGCGCTGGCCGAGCGGTTCGAGCAACGGGACTACGCGCCGGGGCAGTTGATCGTCCAGGCGGGCCAGCCCGCCGACTCGGTGTTCCTGGTCGCGCACGGAAAGGTGGAGCGGCTCGGTGAGGGCCCCTACGGGGACGAGGCGGTCGTCGGGCTGCTGGCCGACGGCGGCGCCTTCGGCGGCCAGGTGCTCGCCGAACCCGACGGCGCCTGGGAGTTCACGGTCCGCGCGGCGACGGCCACCACGGTGCTGACGCTGCCGCACGTGGCGTACCAGGCCGTCGCCGACCGGCACGCGGAGCTGCGCGCGCATGTCGAGGCGCGCGCCACGGACGAGCCCGGTCCGCTCAACACCTTCGGCGAGGCGGCGATCGCGCTCAGCGCCGGACATGCGGGCGAGCCGGATCTGCCGGGAACGTTCGTGGACTACGAACTGGCCCCGCGCGAATACGAACTCAGCGTCGCGCAGACCGTGTTGAAGGTGCACAGCCGCGTCACCGACCTCTACAACCAGCCGATGCACCAGACGCAGCAGCAACTCCGGCTGACCGTCGAGGCGTTGCGCGAGCGGCAGGAGAACGAACTCGTCAACAACCGGGACTTCGGGCTGCTGCACAACGCCGACTACGACCAGCGGATCTCCACCCACTCCGGGCCGCCGACCCCCGACGACCTGGACGAACTGCTGAGCATGCGGCGCGACACCCGCTACCTGTTCGCGCATCCACGGGCGATCGCCGCCTTCGGCCGCGAGTGCAACAAGCGGGGCGTCTACTTCAGCGGCATCGACGTCGGCGGCCACCATCTGCCGGCCTGGCGCGGAGTACCGCTGCTGCCGTGCGGCAAGATCCCGGTCAGCTCCTCCCGCACGTCGTCGATCATCGCGATGCGCACCGGGGAGGACGACCAGGGCGTGGTCGGTCTGTACCAGACGGGCATCCCGGACGAGCTCGAACCGGGCCTCAACGTACGGTTCATGGGCATCAACGAGCAGGCGATCATCTCCTACCTGGTGAGCACCTACTTCTCGGCGGCGGTCCTGGTGCCGGACGCGATCGGCATCCTGGAGAACGTCGAGGTCTCCCGGCGGGACGGCAACTGACCTTGGAGTACGCCTAGGTCAGGAACGCGTCCAGCCGTGCCGCGTCCGGCGCGGTCGCCGGGCCCGGTGCGGTGACGGCCAGGGCGGCGCCCGCGTTGGCCCGGCGGGCGGCGGCAACCGGGTCCAACCCCAGGGCCAGGGCAGCCATGAAGACACCGGTGTGCGCGTCACCCGCGCCGTTGAGGTCGACGGCGTCCACGGCGAACCCGGGGACTTCGACGAGGCGTGCGTCCTGGTGCACCAGACAGCCGCCGGGACCGGTGCGGACCAGCACCGAGCCGCGCCCCAGACGGGATTGGAGGGTGCGGGCCGCCTCGGCCGGGTCGTCGACGCCGGTGAGCAGCGCGGCCTCGCGGGCGTTGCAGCTCCACCAGTCGGCACGGGCGAGCAGCAACTCCAGTGCGGTGTCCGGGATTTCGGCCGCCAACGGGCCCGGATCGACGACCAGCGTGACGGCCGGGTCAAGTCGGGGCAGGAGGCAGAGCAGGGCGGCCCGGTTGCTGTCGTACAGCAGGCTGTATCCGGTGACGTACACCAAGTCGCCCGGGGCTGGCAGGAGTTGGGTCAGGTCGGCGGGGGTCAGGGTCGCCTCGGCGCCGGGACTGGTGACGAAGGTGCGCTCGCCGTCCGCGTCGACCAGGCAGACCACGAAGCCGGTGTCCCGTTCCGGGCGCTGGGCGAGCAGGGCGTCGATGCCCTCGGCGCGCAGCGCGACGCGGGCGCGGTCGCCGAAGGGGCCGGTGCCGTGCGCTCCGGCGTAGGTCACCGGGAGGCCCTGCCGAGCGGCGGCGGCCATCACGTTGAAGCCACCGCCGGGGGTGCGTTCGGTGCGGGTGGCGAGGACGTCGCCGCCGCGCTCGGGGAGGGCCGGGACCTCCAGGACGACGTCGACGACGATGTTGCCAGAGCCGCCCGCTCACGACCGCCCCCGCAGGCCAAGCCCGGCCATGACCGAGACATCCAGGTCACCGATGGCAGCGCCGAGGTCCCGGAGCCTCGCACTCGCAACTCCCGCAGGACGCGCAGGGCCGCGGCCGAAGCGACCAGGCCGACGACGTCGCCAAGACGCCACCCCCGCCCCGACCACCCCCGCAAACCGAACAGCGCCGCCACTGTGACATCCAGGCCGATCACGACGCCGCAAAGACGCCACCCCCGCCCCGCTCACGACCGCTCCCGCAGGCCGAGCAGTGCTGCCGCCGTGGCGTCCAGGTCCAGCGCCGGGTTGACGCGGACGAGCGTCTCGCGCGCGTCGGCCGGGAAGGCGTCCACGCCGTGGCAGGCGCCGCCGACGGTGCCCGCGATCGCGGCGATCGTGTCGCAGTCGCCGCCGACGGACGCGGCGAGCAGTGCGGCCTGCCAGGGGTCGTCGGGGCAGGCGGCCAGGACGGCGAAGGCGGCCGGCACGGACTCCTGTGTGGCGAGGCTCGTCCCGACCAACGTGTAGACCCGCTCGCAGACTTGGGTCCGGCCGAGGCCCCGCACCAGTCCCGTCGCCCACACGATCCGCTCGGCGACGTCGGCGGCGGCCACCCAATGTCCCCGTCCCGCCGCCAACCGGGCCGCCGACACGGCCACTTCGACCGCCTCGGGAACCGACGCCCCGTCAACTCCCGCGCTCACGGCGGCTGCCACGGCCGCGGCACCGGCGAGGGCGACCCCGGTGTTGTGGGTGAGGCTGCTCGCCTCCACCACCCGGTCCACCAGAGCCACCGGGTCCGCGACCGGCATCGCGATGCCCACGGGGGCGATACGCATCGCCGCGCCGTTGGTGGTGCCGTAGCGTCCCACCTCGTCGACGGGAGTGCCCGCGAGGACCTGCTCCACGGCGCGCTTGGTGGACGGGCCGAGCAGGTCGAGGGAGCCCCTGGCCCGCATGTCGTCCTCCCAGGCGACCAGGCGCCGGGCGAGTTCCGCCGGGTCGATCCGGCCCTTGCCGTCGAGCAGCAACCCGGCCAGCAGCAGGGCCTGTTCGGTGTCGTCGGTGACGGTGCCGGCCGGCATGCCGGCGGCCAGCGGATGGTCGGGGTCGGCCGGGTGGAAGCCGGTGAGGAAGGGGCCGTAGCGTGCGGTGATCCGTGGGCGGGACAGCATTTGGGTGGGCATGCCGAGGGCGTCGCCGAGGGCGAGTCCGTGGAGGGCTCCGGTGGCGCGGCTCTGGAGGGTCATGGGTACTTTCCGGGGCGGGTTCGCGAGTTCGGCGGTTCAGCCGAAGGCGAGGGTCAGTTGGAAGTGGTCGGGGTCGAGGAGGCTCACGACATGTTCGACGAAGGAGCCGTCGGCGGCCCTGCTGGTGCGGCGCGTGTCGAGGAACCAGTCACCCGGTTCGCGGCGCAGCAGCTCCGCCTCCCGCCCGTCGATCCGTCGCCCGCCGACCCGCTGTTCGCCGTGGTCGGGCCGCAGCCCGGCCCGCAGCATCACATCGGTCAGCGACTCCTGGTCCAGGCCTCGGGACGGCAGCTCCCGTACCCCGGGCACGGGCGGCAGGAAGCTGCGTTCGTAGGACACCGCGACCCCGTCCGCGACCAGTTCCCGTATCCGCTCCACACACACGAACTCGACGCTGTTCAGGGTGAGTTGACGGGCCAGCTCCTCGTCCCGTCTGGCGTCCACGGCGAGCGTCCGGACCCGGGTGTCGATGCCCTGGGTGGCGAGCGCGTGGGCCCAGCCGAGGCTGTCGTCCAGTGGGCGGCCGTCGAAGAGGACGTAGGAGCCCTTGCCGGTGCGGGTGGCGATCAGGCCCGCCTCGCTGAGTTCGGCGAGGGCCGCGCGGACGGTCGTGCGGCTGACGCCGAAGCGTTGGGCCAGGGCGTGTTCGCCGGGCAGCTGCTCGCCGGCGGGGCGGTGGCCGCTGCGGATCTCCTTGGCGAGGACCTCGGTGATGCGCTGGTGTTTGAGCCGGACGCCGGTCATGACGCCTCCCCGACCGCCTCGGCGACGGTGACCACCCGGATCAGGGGCCGGTAGAGGTCCATGACGTGCAGCGCCTTGGCGTGGGAGTCGTCGTCCACCCCGGCGCAGGCGTCGGAGACGACCAGTACCTCGGCGCCGGCGTCGGCGGCGGCGAGCGCGGTTGACAGGACGCAGCAGTCGGTGCTGACGCCGGCCAGGACGAGGCGGCCGGTGGGGGCGACGCGCTCTGCGAGTGCCGGGGTCCACTTGCCGAAGGTGGGCGCGTCCACCAAGTGCCGTGCCCGGGCGGCGAATTCGTCGGTCAGCCGCCAGAGCGGGGCGTCCGGCGGCTGGAGGGCGAAGGGCCACTGGTCGTAGTAGGCGCGCCAACTGCCCTCGGGTTTCTCGGGGGCCAGGAAGCGGGTGAAGGTGACGTCCTCCCCGAAGGCCGGCAGCAGTCGCCGTACACCTGCTGCCGCTTCGTCGAAGCGGGGGGTGGCCCAGGGGCTGTCGGGTTCGGCGAAGACGCGCTGCATGTCGATGACTGCGAGGTGGCCGGGTGCGGTGGTCATACGGCGGGCACCGCCTCGGGGCTGGCGGCCTGCTGCTCCTGGCGCTGGATGCGGCCGCGCCCCAGGGCGAGGGTGCCGAGGAAGCCGAGGGCGAGGGCGGCCAGGACGCCGAGGTTGGCGTAGGCCCAGGCGCCGGACTTGCCGCCGAGGCCGAGCGGGTCGAGAAGGTAGCCCTGCCAAGTGAGCCAGCTGGCGGCCGTGTTGGTGACCAGGCCCCAGCCGATCGCCGTGGCGGCGAGGGTGAGGAGGAGGGGCGTGAGCGGTACGTCGCCGTAGCGGCCGGCCGGGCGGTAGAGGTCGCCCTCGTCGTAGTCGCGGCGGCGCAGGGCGAGGTCGGCGAGCATGATGCCGCACCAGGCGGCGATCGGGACGCCGAGAGTGGTGAGGAAGCCCATGAACTGGCCGAGGAAGTCGTCGGCGAAGAACACGATGTAGATGGAGCCCGCGATCATCAGGACGCCGTCGACGAGCGCGGCGAGATAGCGCGGGACCCGCAGGCCCGCCGAGAGGAGGGCCAGGCCGGAGGAGTAGATGTCGAGGACCGCGCCGCCGACCAGGCCGAGCACGGCGACCACGGCGAAGGGGACCAGGAACCAGGTGGGCAGGATCGTCGTGAGCGCGCCGATCGGGTCGGCGGCGACCGCCTTGTTGAGCGTGCTGGAGGAACCGGCGAGCAGCAGGCCGAAGACCAGCAGGAGCAGGGGGGCGACGGAGGCGCCGAACGTGGTCCAGCCGATCACGCCTCTGCTGGACGAACTCCGGGGCAGATAGCGGGAGTAGTCGGCGGCGGCGTTGACCCAGCCGAGGCCGAAGCCGGTCATCATGAACACCACCGCGCCGATGAACTCCTGGGCGGAGCCCGCCGGTAGGGCGCTGACCGTGCTCCAGTGGATGTGGTCGGCGACGAGGGCGATGTAGACGACGGTGAGCACGGCGGTGACCACCGTGATGACCGTCTGCAGCCGCATGATCAGGTCGAAGCCCATGACTCCGCCGACGACGACGAGCGCGCCGACGATGATCAGCGCGACCACCTTGGTCTCGGTGCCGCCGCCCCAGCTGAGCCTGTCGAAGACGGTCGCGGTGGCCATGGTCGCGAGGGCGGTGAGGACGGTCTCCCAGCCGACGGTGAGGATCCAGGAGATCACCGACGGCAGCCGGTTGCCGCGTACGCCGTAGGCGGCGCGGCTGAGCACCATCGTGGGCGCGGAGCCGCGCTTGCCCGCGACCGCGATGAACCCGCAGAGCAGGAAGGAGAACACTATGCCGATCACACCGGCGATCAGCGCCTGCCAGAAGGAGATCCCGAAGCCGAGCGCGAAGGCGCCGTAGCTCAGGCCCAGGATCGAGACGTTGGCCCCGAACCAGGGCCAGAACAGTGTGCGAGGGGTGCCTTTGCGTTCGGCGTCGCCGATCACGTCGAGGCCGTGGGTCTCGACCTGAAGTTGCCGGGACTGGGAAGTCTGGGAGTCCGCCATCGTCGACCTACCTGTCTAGACGTGTTCAGTCGAGGCTAGGTGCGGTGGTGACGGGCGTCAAGAGACGAGGGCCGTGGAGCAGGGGACGCCCTGCCGTTCCGCTCAACGGCACAGCACGCGACAGGGCGCCGGGCGGTCAGCAGGCTGGTTCTGCCGGTCGGGCGTCGCACGTACCGCACGTGGTGTGCCGCGCTTCCGCGTTCTCGAAGGAGGGCACCATGGAGTCGTCCGCGACGCGTCAGGGGCACGGTGAGCCCGCCCGCACTCCCCGCGGCACCGTCCCCCGCGTCCGCGACCCCCTCGCCCTGCTGACGGCGGAGTTCGACGGCGTCCACGACGTGTGGCGCTCGGCCGCGGGCACGGTGTGCGTGGCGGGTCCGGAGCCGGCCCGGGCGGTGCTCGGCAACCGGGACGGGGCCGTCGCCGAGGCGGCCGACTTCTACCGCACCCGGCACGGCGAATTCGGCCCCCGTGCGACCCAGATCCGGATCGGCCGGGCGGGCCGTGCGCTGATCCGCCGCCATCTGGACGCGCGGCGGCCGGAGTTGCCCGCGCTGGTCACCGAACACCTTGTCCCCAGCAGTGTCTGGCCGGACGCGGGGAACCTGCTCGTGTTCCGGCATCTCCGGGACGTCCTGCTGCACCGGGGCGCCCCGCCGCAACTCCACGCCACCGTCGGGCAGATCGTCCACCGGGCGGTACTGGCGGGCGCGCGGCGCCGGCACTCACCGCCGTCGCGGATGCTCTTCCGGCGTCGCGCGCTGAGCATGCTGCATGCCGAAATACGCTCCAGGCAACGGGAGTCGGCGGGCAGTGCGAGCGAGCCCCGCGACCTCATGGACGTCGTCGTACAGGAGAGCGAGCCGGGATCGGACCCGAAGGACCTCGCCGAGGTCTATCTCTCCTTCCTGTTCGCCGCCGTCGGCTCGGTCGGCTTCGCTCTCGGGTGGACGGTCCATCTCCTCGGCACCCATCCCGACCGCCTTGCCATGGAGCCGAGTTGGACGGTCCGGGAGGCGCTGCGGCTGTGGCCGGTGGCGTGGCTGTTCGCGCGGACGCCGAGCCATGTGCAGCGGCTCGGCGGGACGGAGGTCGGCCCGCACGACCGACTCGCCGTCTGCACCTATCTGGTGCACCGGCACCCCGGGCACTGGGAGCGGCCGGACGAGTTCGTGCCGGAGCGCTGGGCGGCGCCCGTGCCGGACGGGGCCTACCTCCCGTTCGGCCACGGGCCGCACACCTGCGCCGGAGCGACCGTCACCATGCGGCTCCTCGAAGACCTCGTCACCACCATCACCCGTGACCGGCGGCTGTCGGTCACCCACGACGGCGCCGGTCCCCAGGTGGGCCCGGCGCTCGCTCCACCGCGTTTCACCGCGGTGCTGAGCGACCGCACCGGCTGTCCCGGAAGGAGGTGAACGCGCATGCGCGCCCTGTATCTCAAAGCGAAGTCGGTCCTCAACATCCGAGGCCAGTACGAGTACTTCTGGTACCTGTACCACCACATCTGACCGGCCCGGCGCGGGGAGCCGCCGCAGACCGGCGCCCCGCGCCCCACGAGGGGAACGTTCACGATGACCACCCCGCAGCACCCCGAGGACTTCCTGCGCTTCATGCGGATGCGCAGCGCGAACGAGGACGGGATCTTCTGGGTCGACGACATCCGGCTCGGTGTGTTCGAGCCGGAGGCGGCGCGCCGGGTCAGCGCCACGAACTGGCGCCGGTTCGTCATGCACGACCGGCTGATCGACATGGTGCGGCGGCGGCGCAGCCCCGAGGTGCGGTGGAGCGAGGTCCGTTCGGCGTGGCTCACCCAGTTGCACACGCTGGCCACGGCGGAGCACCACGGCGATCTGATCGACCGCATGCGGCGAATCCTCGACGAGCGGCTGGGCGACGACGTCGACCTGGTGATGCTGACCCAGGACGTGGCACTGCGGTCCATGCTGCCGGTCGCGCTGACGGGTCTCACCTCCGGCGAGGCGGATCTGGTCCGCCGGGACCTGGAGATGAAGCTGCTGCGGCTCATCTCGCCGGATCCGGGCGGCACCTGGCACCATCTGAAGTTCGTCGTCGTACAGTTGCGGTCCGGTCTTGTCGTGCGCCGGGTGCTGCGGCAGCGCGCGCACGGGAAGCGGAGGCGCGAGCCGGACCTGGCCGATCCCTTCGTCGACCTGCTGCCCCGAATGGGCATGGACCGCGCGCTGGACGTGGTGACCGCCGTCCTCACCGCCATCGGCGGGCCGCCGGGCACCGCCGCGGCGAGTCTGCTGTACGAGTTCGTCCGCAACCCCGAGTGGCAGCGGCGGCTCACCGAGGAACTGTGCGCCGTGGACCCGGTGGAGTTCCGCACGGCACCGACGCACGCGGCCCCGGTGACGCACCGGTTCGTGAAGGAGGTGCTGCGCCTGTGGAGCCCGCCGCTGCTGCTGGTCCGGCGGAACCAGTTCCCCTTCGACTTCGGCAAAACCCGGCTGGAGCCCGGCGACTGGTATCTGCTGAGCCCGCATCTGATCCACCGGGACGAGCGGGTGTGGAAGCATCCGGACGTCTTCGATCCGGACCGCTTCCTGCCGGGCGCGCCGCACGGGCCCGCGGACCGTACCTGCTACGTGCCGTTCGGCTGGGCGCCCAAGAAGTGCGTCGGCGCGAACATCGGCACCGTCCAACTCATGGGCCTGTGTCACCTGTTGTGCACCCGGTACCACCTGAGTGTCGACCGCCCGGAGGACCTCACGATGGCGCTGCGCTTCGCCCCGGTCCCGCAGAACTTCCGCGGCCGACTCACCCTGCGCCGAGCGGGATCGCCCTCCGCCGACCTCGAACTCCCGGAAAATTGTCCGTAATCCGTAACAGCGGGATCCCTTCGCTCGTTTATACCGTCCTGACGAATGCACGGAAGCGGACAACAGGACAGGGAACAGGGCGGACATGGCACGGCATGGTGGGCGGGGTTGGTACGGCCGGGTACTCGCGGCGGCGGTCGGTGTGACGGCGGTGGCGGCGGCCACTTCCATGTGGACCGCGCAGGCCGGTGTGGTCAACGCGCAGCGGGGCGGAGCCCATGCGCGTCCCGGCGCCTCCAGTTCGGCCCCGGACCGGGCGGCCGCCGTGTCGGCGGAGATCGTGCACGCCTCCGACAAGGGCGCGCGGGGCGTCAACATCACCATCGACGACGGGCCGGACCCGACCTGGACACCTCAGGTGCTCCAAGTGCTGCGGGAGTACGGCGTGAAGGCCACCTTCTGCATGGTGGGCCCGCAGGCCGAGGCCCACCCGGACCTGGTCAAGGCGGTGGTGGCGGCCGGGCACCGGCTCTGCGACCACTCGGTGTCGCACGACACCACCATGGACAAGAAGTCCGAGTCCTACCAGAAGCAGGAGATCCTGAACGCCGCCGCCATGATCACCAAGGCCTCCGGGGGCGTACGGCCGCTGTACTACCGGGCGCCGGGGGGCGCCTTCACGCCGTACAGCCGTCATCTCGCCGCCGCGCAGGGCATGCGCCCGCTGGGGTGGAACGTCGACTCCAAGGACTTCGAGCTCCCCGGCACCGGCACCATCGTCACCACCGTCAAGAGCGAACTGCCCAACGGGCCGACCATCCTGTTCCACGACGCCGGCGGCGACCGCTCCGAGACCGTGGCCGCGCTGCGCGAGATCCTGCCGTGGCTGAAGCAGCAGGGCTATTCGTTCGGTTTCCCGATGCGCTGAACAGTGCGCCGAATTGACGGTCGTCGTTTTTCGGGTGGCGAATATGTGTGGGAAATGTGGAACGGCCGCCGAGGTGGCGGTATTTAAGCGTGTCAGTGCCGATTCGCGCTGCTGTCGATTCGCCGTGAAGGGTTGCGGGGATATCACCCGTGCAGTAACTACGTGAAGCATGAACCTGTTCAACCGTGCTGCGCCCCTCCGCCGCCCGGCATCCCCCACAGCTCCGCAACGCCCCGCCGCCCCACCGGCGTTCACCCCCTCCGGCCTGCCCGATCCCGCCCTGGCGGCGCTGACCGGAGAGTGGATGATCGACCCCGCGCACAGCCGGATCGGTTTCTCCGTCCGGCACGCGATGGTGACGACTGTGCGCGGGTCGTTCGCCGAATACAAAAGCCGGCTCTACTTCGACGGCCGCAACCCGGCCCGTTCGCGGGCGGAGATCGTGGTGTCCACGGGCAGCGTCGACACCGGAGTGGAACAGCGCGACGCCCACTTGGTGGGCCGCGACTTCCTGGACTCCGCGACCTACCCGCGTATGCGTTTCGCCAGTACGGCGGTGCAAATGGCCGGCAACGATGTCTACCGGATGCTCGGTGACCTCACCATCAAGGACGCCACGCGTCCCGTCGCCCTGGAACTCACCTACATCGGACATGTCACCGACCCTTTCGGCTACGAACGGGCCGGTTTCGACGGGACGACCACCATCGACCGTTCCGACTGGGGTCTGACCTACAACTCCCGGCTGGCCGAGGGCGGTGCGATGGTGAGCGAGAAGGTACGGCTCCAGTTCGACATCGCCGCGATCAGGACGGTGCCGGCCGCCTGACGGAACGTCTACGCGGTGACCGGTCGGCCGCCGACGAACGTGTACAGGGGGTTGAGGTCGCGCAGGGCGTCGCTCGGGCAACGGGCGGGGTCCTGCTCCCAGACGGTGAGATCGGCCAGGCGGCCCGGGCTCAGCGCGCCGCGCAGGTTCTGGTCGCCCAGCAGCAGCGCCGCGTTGGCGGTGTGCAGGGTGAGTGCCTCGTCGTAGGTGATGGCGTGCTCGGGGCCCTTGGGGCCGATGACGGTCTGGCGGGTGATCATGCCGTGGACCGAGCGCATGGCGCCGAACTGGCCGACGGGGAAGTCCGATCCGGCGCTGACCTGTGCGCCCAGGTCGATCCAGCCGCGGGCGGGGAAGAGCCGGGCCACGCGCTCCGGGCCCCAGAAGCCCTCCTCCACCTCGGCGGTGTCGTGCAGCAGGGGCTGCTGGATGGTGACGGGGATGCCCAACTCGACGGCGCGGGAGCGCTGTTCGGGCCCGGCCAGACCGCCGTGCTCCATGACCAGTGTGCCGGCGGGCAGTCCGGGGTTGCGGACGAGGACCCGCTCGTAGACGTCCAGCAGGGTGCGGACCGCGCGGTCGCCGTAGGCGTGGGTGCCGACCCGCCAGCCGCGCCGGACCACGGCCTCGACGGCCTCGACCAGCGCGTCCGGCTCCCAGATCAGCGTCCCGGAGAAGGCGTGGTCACAGGCGTACGGCTCCTCGGTCGCCCCGGCCTCCAGGCCGCCGTCGAGCCCGAACTTCACGCCCCACACGCGCAGCCACGGATCGGAGTCGTAGCGCCACTTCTCCATGGCGTCGAGCAGATCCTCCACCTGGGCGGCGCCGGTCATGCCGAGCGCCGAGATCAGGGCACGGACCCGGATGGCGAGCGCCCCCGCCTGGCGGGCGGCCAGCAGCACGGCGTAGTCCTCCAGGCCGACCGCGCAGTCGCGCACGGTGCCGATGCCGGTGGCGGCGTACTGGGCGGTGGCCAGCCGCAGCCCGTCGATCCGCCCGGCCCGGTCCGGGGCCGGGACCAGGCGTTCCACCAGGCCCAGGGCGTTGTCGATCAGCCGCCCGTCGAGCCGCCCGCCGGCGTCGCGGCCGATGACGCCGCCCGGCGGTACGGGCGTGTCCTCGGTGATGCCCGCCAGGCGCAGCGCGTAGTTGTTGACGACGTCGTTGTGGCCGCCGCGCTTGACCAGAACAGGGTGGCGGTCGGTGGCCGTGTCGAGTTCGGCGGCCGTGGGCATGCGGCGCTCGGCGAGGTTGAGTTCCTGCCAGTTGGTGGTGGTGCGGATCCACTCGCCGTCGGGGGTCGTCCTCGCCCGCTCCCGCACGAGCTCCAGGAACTCGGGGATGTCGCGGGCCTGATGGACCGGGACGTCGTGCGCGCCGAGCGCCGCGTAGATCAGGTGGGTGTGGGTGTCGTCGAAGGCGGGCAGCACGGTGGCGCCGGGCAGGTCGTGCACCGTGGTGTGCGGGCGCAGCAGGTGGTCGAGTGCGTCGGGGTCGGGCGAGAGGGCCGTGACGCGGTCGCCCCGCACGGCCAGCGCCCGCTGCGGGGCCTGGCCGGGTACCAGCGTGTGGATCGCCCCGGCCCGGATCACCAGATCGGCTCCGTGATCAGTCATCGTTCTCTCCCACTCCCGCGGTGCATCCGCTGACCAGGCCGTTGTACGGGCGCTCGGCCGATTGACGCACTCTTGGCAGGTTCCAACGCAGGAAACACGCCATGACAGCCGTTCAAAATGGAGATCATGCGCCAATCTCCCGACAGGTCTCGTCCACCACCCTGGACCGTCATTGACAAGGCGATTCCGCAACGGTTGCCATGAACACATGCCGAGATGCCCGGAGACCCGCCGCACCCACCGACCCGCCCGCCCCGCCGTGGCGCGGAAGTGCGGTCGTTGACCGGGCACCGCGAGCTGATCGGCACCGCCCGCACCGAGTTGACGGCCCGTCAGGGAGTGTTGCTCCACGGTCCGGCCGGGATCGGCAAGTCCGTGCTCGTGGCCGCCCTCGTGGCGTCCTCGGACGCCCGTGTCCAGCCGTCCGGAACGGTGCTGCACTGCTCGCCCGCCGAGGAGGACGCCCGGCTGCCGTTCGCCGGTCTCGTCGACCTGTTCGCACGCGTGCCGGAGAGCTGCCTCGATGCCCTGGCGTCGGAACCCCAAGGGGCTTTGCGGGCCGCCCTGTTGCGCGGTGAGGCACCGGCCGGCGACCGTGACCGGCTCGCGGTGCGTGTCGCCGTTCTCGAAGTGCTGCGCGCCCTCGCCGCCACCGGCCCGGTGCTGCTGGTCCTCGACGGCCTCCAGTGGCTCGACGAACGGACCGTCGAGGTGCTCGCCTTCGTCGTACGCCGTGTCGAGGGCCTCGACGTAAGGGTGGTGGCCGCCGAGCGGGTGGCGGACGGCGAGCAGCCCGGACGGCCGAGCTGCTGCCCGCCCGGCACCGTCGAACTGCCCGTGCCACCACTGACGGACGACGAGGTGGCGCGGCTGCTCCCGGCCGACCTGCCACCGGCTGTGCTGCGGGCCGTGCAGGACACCGCCGCCGGAAACCCTTGGTACGCCCTGGAGTTGGGGCGGGCGGCCCCGCGCGACGGGGCGGCCGTCGGCCTCGGCCGGACGCTGCCCGTGCCGCACCGGCTGCGCACCCTGCTGCTGGAGCGGGTGCACACGCTGCCGGAGAGCACACGGCACGCTCTCCTCGTCACGAGCGCCGCCGCCCGTCCCACCCTCACACTGCTGCGCGCGGCCGGATTCGACGATCCGGCCGCCGACCTGGCGGAGACCGAACGGCTCGGTGTCGCGACAGCCGATGCCCACGGGACCGTAGGTTTCCGGCATCCGCTGATCCGGGCCGCCGTCTACGCGGACGCTCCGGAGTACGGCCGCCGGCAGGCGCACGCTCTGCTGGCCGACGCGGTCGCCGATCCCGTGGAGCGGGCCCGGCATCTCGCGCTCGCCCGCCCCTACGAGGACGAGACCACCGCCCGCATGCTGATGGCCGCCGCCGGGTGCGCCCGCCGTGACGGCGCGCCCGAGGTGGCCTTCGAACTGGCCGGGCTCGCGGCCCTGCGCACTCCGGGCGACCGCCCGGCCGAGCGCGCCGACCGGCTGCTGGCGGCGGCCGAATACGCCTGTGACGCCGGGCAGTTGGAGGAGGCGGGGCAGGCGGCCGAGACCGTCCTCGCCGGGTCGGGCTCGGCCCGGCAGCGGGTACGGGCGCGGCTGGTCCTGCTGCGCAACGCCGGTCAGGCCCTGCACGGCACCCACGCGCTGATCGAGGAAGGACTGCGGGACGCGGCCGGCGATCCGGAGGCGGAGGCGTGGCTGCACCACTGGGCGGCGGTACGGGGCCTGTTGTGCGGGGAGTTGGGGGAAGCGGCCCGGCATGCCCGGCGCGCCGCCCGGCAGGCGGCCGTGGCCGGCGACACCGACACCCGGATCGGCGCGCTCGCCACCCTCGCCCGGGTGCGCTCGCTCGGCGGTGAACCGGTCGCCGCCGACGCCGCGTTGGCGGAGGCCCTCACGCTGACCGGCGGCGCGGGCGCCGGACCGGAGAGCTGGGGACTGATCCGGATGCGGGCGATCCTCGCCCTGGACTCCGACAAGGTCACCGAGGCCCAGCGGCGGGTCACCGAACTCCTCGCGGAGATCGGGGAGTTCGCCGGGGTCGAGGAGGTCATGGCGACCCTGGTCGCGCTGACCCGCATCCAAGTGCGCGCCGGACACTGCCGGGAGGCGCTGGACACCGGCGCCCGCTGCACCCGCGCCGTGGCCGAGACCGGCGTACAGGCCGCTCCGGCGCTGTACGCGGCGGCGCTCGCGGCGACCGCGGGCGGCAGCGCCGAGGAGGCCCGGCAGTTGGCCGGGCAGGCGGTTCGGGCCTCGGAGGCGGACGGCGACCGGCTGTTCCTGCTGCGCGCCCTCGCGGTGCTGGGGCAGGCCGAGTTGCTGGCCGGCGATCCGCGCGGGGCCGCCGCGGCGGTCGAGGCGCTGCAGCGCGTCAAGGAACTCGGCGAGGCCATGTCGGCCGCCGACCCGCCCCTGCTGCACTGGTACAGCGATCTGGCCGAGGCCCTGGTGGTGCTGGGCGAGACGGACGAGGCCGGGGCGGTGCTGCGCGAAGCCCGCACTCGGGTGTCCGGCGACGCGCCCGGCAGCGTACTCGCGGCCCTGGAACGCGCGGAGGGACTGCGCGAGGCGGGGCTCGGCCGGGCGAAGGAGGGGGCGGTACGGCTGCGCACCGCCGTGGACCGGCTGCGGCAACTCCCCTTGCCCGTGGAGCTGGTACGCACGCTGATCTCGCTCGGCGCGGTCGAGCGCAGGGCCCGCCACCGCAACGCGGCCCGCACCGCGCTCGGCGAGGCGCTGGAGACCGCGACCCGCATCGGTGCCGCTCCGCTGGCGGCACGGGCGGGCGACGAACTGGCCCGGCTGGAGGCCGGCGACCGGGACGGCGAGGGGCGGCCCGAACTCACGCCCACCGAAGCACGGGTGGCCGAACTGGTCGGCGGCGGGGCCACCAACCGGGAGGTCGCCGCCGAGCTGTTCATCAGCGTCAAGACGGTCGAGGGCACCCTGTCCCGCATCTACCGCAAGGTCGGCGTCCGCTCGCGCACCGCGCTCGCCCATGCCATGGCGGTCGCCGTCATCGCCTCCGGAGCGGCGACCGTGAGCATCGGCGACGACGACCAACAGCAGTCCACCGCGCAGGCCGTGACGATCAGTCAGCCGGGGCGGCTGCGGACTCACCGCACTCTCGACACCCGCCGCTGACCTGTCATCCACGGTTCATGTGACACCCGCCGTTAACACGAGACGCAAGGGTTCCCCCGCTTATGCGGGTGGGGCGGATGTTCCTACGGTGAAGCCGTTCCCCTTCCGGGACAGCAACCCCCCACTCCTCGGAGGACTTCCGTGACGTCACGTCTGAAGCTGGTCGGCCTCGTCGCCGTACCGGCCCTGCTCGCCGCCGCCGTCCCCAGCGCCTACGCCGCCGTCCAGCCGCACTCAACTCGTGCCGCCGTCGCGGGAGATGTCCTCAAGGGCCTGAACCACGACGCGTCCCGCACCGGCGCCGTCGCCGCCGGCAAGCGCATATCGGTGGCCATCAGCCTGACGCCCAGAAACGACAAGGCGCTGGACGCGTTCGTCGCCAACGCCAGCAATCCGCGGTCGAGTTCGTACGGCCACTATCTGACGAAGGCCCAGTTCGCGGCCCGGTTCGGCCGGACCGACGCCGAGGTGAAGCAGGTCAAGGACTTCCTGCGGGCCCAGGGTCTGACCGTCGGCAAGGTCCACTCGGGAAACCTGCTGGTCGACGCCAGCGGTACCGCCGCCCAGCTGGAGAAGGCCTTCGGCACCAAGCTGTCGACGTGGAAGGACGCCAGGTCGGGCCGCGCGTTCTACGCCAACGAGACCGCGCCGACCCTGCCGACCGGCATCGCCGGCCTCGTCAGCGACGTGACCGGCCTCAACAACCGCGCCCAGCTGCACCACCAGGGGTCCGCCAAGGTCAACCCGCACAACGGCCCCGGCGGCGGCTACACCCCGGCCCAGATCAAGGGCGGCTACAACGTCTCCGGCACGTACACCGGCAGCGGCCAGAAGATCGCGCTGCTGGAGTTCGACGGCTTCCAGCAGTCCAACATCACGAAGTACGACACCAACTACAGCCTGGGCTCGCCCACTCCGACCGTGTCGAAGGTGGACGGCGGTTCCGGCGCGCTGGGTGACGGTCAGGTCGAGGTCGAGCTCGACATCGAGGTCCTGCACGCGATCGCCCCGAAGGCGAACGTCACCGTCTTCGAGGGCCCCAACTCCGACGCCGGCGAGGTCGACACCTACCAGGCCATCGTCGACAGCGGCATCCCGACCACCTCGATCAGCTGGGGCGCCTCCGAGAGCCAGCGCACCACCTCCAACATCAACGCCGTGGACGCCGTCTTCAAGGCGGGCGCGGCCGAGGGCCTCGGCTTCTACGCGGCCTCCGGCGACGACGGCTCGGACGACGCGGGCGACGGCACCACCACCGTCGACTACCCGGCCAGCGACCCGTACGTCACCGGTGTCGGCGGCACCACGCTGACGGTCACCTCCGCCAACGCGTGGAGCAAGGAGACGGCCTGGTCGGGCGGTGGCGGCGGCAAGTCCTCCGTCTTCAAGATCCCGAGCTGGCAGACCGCGGTGCAGAAGACCGCGGGCGGCGGCTACCGGCAGGTCCCGGACGTGTCGGCGCTCGCGAACCCGAGCCCCGGTGTCTCCATCTACTCGCAGGGCAGCTGGGGCACGGTCGGCGGCACCAGCGCCGCCGCGCCCGAGTGGGCGGCCTTCGGCGCGCTCTACAACCAGCAGGCCGCGGCGGCCGGCAAGGCCGACCTCGGCTTCGCCAACCCCGCGCTCTACACGGCGAGCGGCACCGGTTTCCACGACATCACCAGCGGCAGCAACGGCGCCTACTCCGCCGCCGCCGGCTGGGACTTCACCACCGGCTGGGGTTCGTACAACGCCGCGACCCTGGCGGCCAAGCTCCTCGGCTGACCGCCGGTGGCTGACTGAAGAGCGGGCCGGGATCCCTCCCGGCCCGCTCTTCACGTCATCAGTCGAAGTGCCGTGGCCCGCCTCAGCTGTCGTAGTCGACGGCGAGCGTGTCGGACATGGGGAAGGTCTGGCAGGTGAGGACGTAACCGGCGTCGACCTCGGCGGGTTCGAGGGCGTAGTTGCGCCGCATGTCCGCCGTGCCGTCGGTGACCAGCGCGCGGCAGGTGCCGCAGACGCCGCCCTTGCAGGCGAAGGGCAGATCGGGCCGGGTCTTCTGGGCGCCGTCGAGGATCGAAGTGTCCTTGTGCAGGGCCGAGTTGGTGGTACGCCCGTCGAGCGTGACGCTCACCTGGCTGACGGGACCCTCGTAGGCCTTGTCCACGTGTTCGTTGGGCCGTACGGGCTCGTCGTCGGCGTAGAACAGCTCCTGGTGGACACGTTCGGCGGGGACACCGAGTCCGGCGAGGACCTGCTGGGCGTCGCGGACCATGCCGTGCGGGCCGCACAGCCACCAGTCGTCGGCGGTGTCCACGTCCACGAGCGCGTCGACGAGCGTGGTGAGCCGGTCGGCGTCGAGGCGGCCCGTGAGGATCTCGGCCTCGCGCGGTTCGCGGGACAGGATGTGCGCGAGCTGGAAACGGCCGGGGTACAGGTCCTTCAGGTCGGCGAGGTCGTCGGCGAACATCACGGTGTCGCTGCGCCGGTTGCCGTAGAAAAGCGTGACGCGGGAGCGGGTGTCGGCGGCGAGGACAGATTCCGCGATGGACAGCATCGGGGTGATGCCGGAGCCGGCGGCGATCAGGACGTGGTGGCCGGGGCGGGTCAGGTCGGGGGTGAAGACGCCGGTGGGGGCCATCACCTCGACGATGTCGCCGGGGCGTACGTCGTTGACCAGCCAGGAGGAGAACAGGCCGCCGGGGACGACCCGTACGCCGATGCGCGGTCGTGCTCCCGCCGGGGAGCAGATGGAGTACGAGCGGCGCTCGTCGCGTCCCTCGACCTCGCGGCGGAGCGTGAGCGACTGGCCGGGCCGGTGGGCGAACTCCTCGGCGAGGTGCTCGGGGATGTCGAAGCCGATGGCGGCGGCGTCGTCGCACAGCGGCTCGACGGCGGCGACCCGCAGCGCGTGGAAGGCCGGGCGGCGGCGCGCCGGGCGGGCGGGAGTGGTGGGGGCCGGGGCGGTCACTGGTCCACCGTCCTTTCCGCGGGCGGGAGTTGGGGGCTCGCTGCGAGCGGGGGTCGGGGGCTCGCCATCAGATCTCCTTGACGTACTCGAACGGCTCGCGGCAGGCGCGGCACCGCCACAGGGCTTTGCAGGAGGTCGCGGCGAAGTGCGAGGTCTCCTCGGTGTCCGTCGCCCCGCAGCGGGGGCAGGGCACCGTACGGCGGGTCGGCGACAGCGTGAGCACCAGCGGACCGCGCGGGGCGGCACCGGGCGGGGCGATGCCGTGTTCGGCGAGCTTGGCGCGGCCGGCCGGGGTGATCCAGTCGCTGCTCCAGGGCGGGTCCAGGACCGTACGGATCTCGACGCGCGGGTACCCGGCGTCCGTGAGCCGCGCGGCCACCTCGGCGCGCATCTCGGCCATGGCGGGGCAGCCGGAGTAGGTGGGCGTCAGGCTCGCGACGACCGTGCCGTCCTCGCCGATCTCGACGTCGCGCAGTACGCCGAGGTCGGCCAGCGTGAGCATGGGCATCTCGGGGTCGGGCACCTGCGCGGCGATGTGCCGGGCGCGCCGCGCGTCGGGCAGGGTGGTCACCATGCCGCCTCCGGATGGGCGCGGGCCACGCTCTGGAGTTCGGTCAGCAGCGGGGCCAGGTGTTCCGTGTGGTCGCCGTCGCGGCCGTGCCCGGGGACCGGTGCCGCCTCGGGCCAGGCGAGCCCGGCGGCATCGGTGACCTGGTGGAGTACAGCCAGTACCTCGTCCCTCAACTCCCCCGTGGTCGCGAAGAGTTCGTGCAGGTGGGGCGCGATGGCGAGCAGCGCGTCGCGCATCCTCCGCTGCGACTCCTCCGTGCCGTCGCCGAGCCGCACCACCCACTCGCCGGCGTACTGGCGGTGGTACGCCAGCTCCTTGACGCCCTTGGCTGCGATGGCGGCGAGCACCGGGTCCGGTGTGGTGACGGCGAGCCGCTCGAAGAGGGCCAGCCGCCAGGAGGCCAGCACCAGGAGGCGGGTGATGGAGAACGCGAAGTCGCCGTTGGGGAGTTCGGCCAGCCGTACGTTGCGGAAGGCGTCGGCGTCGCGGAAGTAGGCGTAAGCGTCCTCGCCGCGTCCGGTGCCGTCGACCTGGCCGGCACGCGCGTAGAGCAGGCGGGTCTGACCGAGCAGGTCGAGCCCGATGTTGGCCAGCGCGACCTCCTCCTCCAACTCGGGGGCGGCGGTGCACCATTGGGCCAGTCGCTGGGCACTGACGAGCGCATCGTCGCCAAGTGCCAGGCAGTCCGCGGCAAGTCGGTCGGTGTCCGTGCCCTCCGGCACGCTCTGGTCGACGCCGTGCAGCGGGTCCTCGAAGCCGGTGCCGAAGGCCCAGCGGGCGTCGCTGTCGTCGTGCCCCTCGGCCAGGGACAGATAGACGTGGTCGTCACTCATTCCCTGCTCCTAGATGTGGGGGACGTCGTCGGGGATGTCGTAGAACGTGGGGTGGCGGTAGACCTTGTCGGCGCTCGGCGCGAAGAAGGGGTCCTTCTCGTCGCGGGTCGAGGCGGCGATGTGCTCCGAGCGCACGACCCAGATGGACACGCCCTCGTTGCGCCGGGTGTAGAGGTCGCGGGCGTGGGTGAGGGCCATCGCGTCGTCGGCGGCGTGCAGCGAGCCGACGTGGACGTGGTTCAGGCCGCGCTTCCCGCGCACGAACACCTCGTACAGGGGCCAGTCCTGCGTCATGCCGCCGCTCCTTCGGTCTTCTGTGTACGGGCGGCCTGCTTGGCCGCGTGGGCGGTGGCCGCCTCCCGGACCCAGGCACCCTCCTCGTGGGCCGCCCGGCGGCGGGAGACGCGCTCGGCGTTGCGCGGTCCGTCGCCGCTGATCACGCGCTGCAACTCGGACCAGTCGGGGGTGCCGAAGTCGTGGTGGCCGCGCTCCTCGTTCCAGCTCAACTCCGGGTCGGGCAGGGTGACTCCGAGCTTCTCGGCCTGCGGGACTGTCATGTCGACGAATCGCTGGCGCAGTTCGTCGTTGCTGTGCCGCTTGATCTTCCAGGCCATGGAGCGGGCCGAGTTGGGCGAGTCGTCGTCGGGCGGCCCGAACATCATCAGCGACGGCCACCACCAACGGTCCACCGCGTCCTGGACCATGGCCCGCTGGGCGTCCGTGCCGCGCATCATCGTGAGCAGCAGCTCGAAGCCCTGGCGCTGGTGGAAGGACTCCTCCTTGCACACCCGGACCATGGCCCGCGCGTACGGCCCGTACGAGCAGCGGCACAGCGGCACCTGGTTGCAGATCGCCGCGCCGTCCACGAACCAGCCGATCACGCCGACGTCGGCGAAGGTCGGCGTCGGGTAGTTGAAGATCGACGAGTACTTCTGCCGGCCCTCGATCAGCGCCGCGGTCAGCTCGGCGCGGTCCGCGCCCAGGGTCTCGGCGGCCGAGTACAGATACAGCCCGTGCCCGGCCTCGTCCTGCACCTTCGCGAAGAGGATCGCCTTGCGGCGCAGGGAGGGCGCCCGGGTGATCCAGTCGCCCTCCGGCTGCATCCCGATGATCTCCGAGTGCGCGTGCTGCGCGATCTGCCGGATCAGGGTCTTGCGATAGCCCTCGGGCATCCAGTCGCGGGGCTCGATCCGCTGATCCTTCGCGATCGTGGCGTCGAACTGCTCCTCGTACCGCGTCTCGTCCCGGTCGGCGGCTGACGCCTCCGTGCCCGTGCTGGTCATCGACACACCAACTCCCCTACCGACCATTCGTTCGGTTCCCAGTGTGAAGGGTTTCCCCCGGTGAGGCAAGACCTGCCGGGTGAACGGCCGGTCAGCGGTCCACGAACCACGGCTCCGACCACGCCTTCCACCTGCGACGCGCTCACTCCCACGTGTAGAACCCCTGTCCCGTCTTGCGGCCCAGTTCACCGCGGGCGACCTTCTCGCGCAGCAGCCGGGGCGGGGCGAAGCGCTCGCCGAGGGTGGAGTGCAGGTATTCGGCGATGGCCAGGCGTACGTCGAGGCCGACCACATCGGTCAGCCGCAGCGGTCCCATGGGGTGCTTGTAGCCGAGGCTCATCGCGTCGTCGATCGCCTGCGGCTCGGCGACGCCCTCCTCGACCATGCGGATCGCCTCCAGGCCGAGCGCCAGTCCGAGGCGGCTGCTGGCGAAGCCGGGCGAGTCCTTGACGGTCACGTCCTTCTTCCCGAGGGCGTGCGTCCAGGCGAGGGCGGCGCCGACCGCGGCGGCCTCGGTGCCGGGCGCGACGACTATCTCCACCAGGGCCGAGGCGGGCACGGGGTTGAAGAAGTGCATGCCCAGGAAGCGGCCGGGCCGGGTGAGCGCGGCGGCGAGCTCGGTGACCGACAGGGAGCTGGTGTTGGTGGCCAGCACGGTCGTCGCGCCCACCGCCCGCTCGGCCGCCGTCAGCACCCGGGCCTTGAGACCCGCGTCCTCGGGAACGGCCTCGACGACCAGGTCCGCGCCGGCGGGCAGTCCGTCGACCGAGTCGGTCATGGCGACCCGGGCGAGGACCTGCTCCGCGTGCTCACCGAGCAGGCCGCGCTCCGCGGCCCGCTTCAGTCCGGTCGCGATTCGGTCCAGCGCGGCGGCCGAGGCCTCCTCACCGCTCTCCACGACGGTCACGGACGATCCGGCCGCGGCGAAGGACTGCGCGATACCGGCACCCATCCGGCCACCGCCGATCACCCCGACAACTGCGGGGGCGAAATGGGGTGTTGGGCTCATGCGCAGCTACTCCTCTTCTCCAGGAAGCGTGTCATACGGTCCCTCTTGTCCTGCCGCTCGAAGAGCACGGCCTGCGCGAGGTCGTCGGCGACCGGGTGGGCGCCGGGCGAGTCGACCACGAGCTTGGTGAGCCGCAGCGCGGTGGCCGAGGACCGGGCCATCCGGTCGAGCAGCACGTGCGCCTCGTCCAGCAGCTTCTCCGCCGGTACGACGTCGGTGACCAGCCCGGCGGCCAGCGCGGCCGCCGCGTCGAGGTTCCGCCCGGCGAGCAGCACCTGCTTGGCGACGGACTCGCCGACCAGCTCGGGCAGCCGCCAGCAGCACCGGCCGCGGCGAGGATCCCGAGCCCGGGCTCCGGGTTGCCGAAGACGACGTCCGGACCCGCGATCCGGAGGTCGCAGGCGTACGACAGTTCCGCGCCGCCGCCCAGCGCCCAGCCGTCCACGGCGGCGAGGGTCGGCATCGGCAGTCGGCGTACGCGCTCGAACAGCCGGCTGTTGATGCCCTGCAGCGCCTCGTCCCGACCGCGCGCCGGCAGCTCCGCGATGTCGGCGCCGCCCGCGAAGACCCCGCCGTGGCCGGTGAGCAGGAGCAGCTTCGGATCCTGCTCCAACTGCTCGCAGACGGCGTGCAGTTCGCTGATCATCGGCCCGCTGATGGCGTTGCGGGCCTCGGGTCGGTGCAGGGTGACGACGACTCGGTCCGCGCGCTCTTCGACGAGGAGGGTCCCGTACGTCCTCGGGGTGCTCACACCCGCTCCACGAGCATCGCGACGCCCTGGCCGACACCGACGCACAGCGTGGCCAGCCCCCGCCGGGCATCCTCCCGCTCCAGCCGGCCGAGCAGGGTGAGCAGGATGCGGGCGCCGGAGCAGCCGAGGGGGTGGCCGAGCGCGATGGCACCGCCGTCGGCGTTGACCTTGTCCTCGTCGAGCTTGAGGCGGCGCACGACCGCGAGCGCCTGGGCGGCAAAGGCCTCGTTCAGTTCCACGGCGTCCAGGTCGCCGGTCCCCCATCCGGCGCGGGCGAGCGCCTTCTCGGTGGCAGGTACGGGGCCGAGGCCCATCAGGTGGGGCTGCACTCCGGCCGAGGCGGAGGTGACGATGCGGGCCCTGGGGGTGAGCCCGTGGCGCCGGACCGCCGCCCCGCTCGCGACGACCAGGGCGGCGGCACCGTCCGACAGCGGCGAGGAGGAGCCCGCGGTGACGATGCCGCCGTCGCGGAAGACGGTGCGCAGGGAACCGAGCTTCTCCAGCGTGGTGCCGGGGCGCGGGCCCTCGTCGCGGGTGACTTCCCCGTCCCTCACCGCGACCGGCACGATCTCCCGGTCGAAGCGGCCCGATTCCTGTGCGGCGACGGCCCGTTGATGGCTGCGCAGCGCGAAGGCGTCGGAGTCGGCGCGGCTGATGCCGTCGAGCGCGGCGACCTCCTCTGCCGTCTCGCCCATGGACAGGGTGTCCTGGGCGGCGAAGCGCGGGTTGGTGAAGCGCCGGCCCAGCGAGGTGTCGTGCACCTCCCCCGGTTTGGCCCACGGGGTGCCGGGCTTGGCCATCACCCACGGCGCGCGGGTCATCGACTCGACGCCGCCCGCGACGACGAGGTCCGCCTCTCCGGTGCGTATCGCCTGGGCTGCCGAAGCCACGGCGGTGAGTCCCGAGGCGCAGAGCCGGTTGACGGTGTAGCCGGGCACGGTGTGCGGCAGCCCCGCCAGCAGGACGGCCGTACGGGCCACGTCCCGGTTGTCCTCGCCGGCCTGGTTGGCGGCGCCGAGGATCACCTCGTCCACCTCGTCGGCCGGGATCGCGGCCCGGCGGACCGCCTCGCCGACGACCAGCGCCGCGAGGTCGTCGGGCCGTACGGACGCCAGGGCGCCGCCGTAGCGGCCCTGCGGGGTGCGGGCCCCGTCGATCAGATAGACCTCGCCGGAGGAAGGCTCGGAGCTGGTCAGGGGCATGCGTTCCACCTCTTGACAGGCAGTGGTGATGCTGGATTACTTGGCCGCGGCGCACGCTAACCGAATGTTCGGTAGGTCCACAAGGTGGTGGAAAATGACGCAGGCCACGAACACGGCCTCCGGCCCCACGGAGAAGATGTTCGCCGCGGACGAGGCGTCCCGGGCTCTCGGTATCGAGCTCGTCGAGCACGGCGAAGGGACCGCCGTGCTCCGTATGACCGTGACCCCGGCCATGGTCAACGGTCACGGGACGGCCCACGGCGGCTATCTGTTCCTGTTCGCCGACTCCGCCTTCGCCTGTGCCTGCAACAGCCACGGCCCGGTGACCGTGGCCGCCGCGGCCGACATCGACTTCGTCGCCCCGGCGCACGAGGGCGACGTCCTGATGGCGACCGCGCGCGAGCGCACCCGTTTCGGCCGCAGTGGCATCTACGACGTGAGCGTGGAGCGCGGCGACCAGGTGATCGCGGAGTTCCGGGGACGGAGCCGCAGTATCGACAGCACGAAGACGAAGGAGTCTCCATGGGCAGCGACCCGTCGGCCCCGGTGACCGCGCCTTCGGCGCCCGCGAGCCCGCGCCTGGGCGAGCCGCTCCCAAAAGGGCTGCTGGACGCCGCCGAGCGCCTCACCCGCGAGGAGCTGCGCGCGCACCAACTCGGCCTGCTCCAGGCCACGTTGCGGCACGCCTACGACAACGTGGAGCTGTACCGCCGCAAGTTCGACGAGGCCGGTGTCAAACCCGGCGACTGTCGCGCTCTTGAGGACCTGGCCCGGTTCCCCTTCACCACCAAGGCCGACCTGCGGGACACCTACCCCTTCGGCATGTTCGCCGTCCCCATGGACCAGGTCCGCCGCGTCCACGCCTCCAGCGGCACCACCGGGCGCCCCACGGTCGTCGGCTACACGGAGAACGACCTCTCCATGTGGGCCGACGTGGTGGCCCGTTCGATCCGCGCGGCCGGCGGCCGTCCCGGTCACAAGGTCCATGTGTCGTACGGCTACGGGCTGTTCACCGGCGGCCTGGGCGCGCACTACGGCGCCGAGCGCGCGGGCTGCACCGTGATCCCCGCCTCCGGCGGCATGACCGCCCGCCAGGTGCAGATCATCACGGACTTCAAGCCCGAGATCATCATGGTCACCCCCTCCTACATGCTGACCCTCCTCGACGAGTTCGAGCGCCAGGGCATCGACCCGCGCACCAGCTCCCTCAAGGTGGGCATCTTCGGCGCCGAGCCGTGGACGGAGGAGATGCGCCGCGAGATCGAGGAGCGCATGGACATCCACGCGGTCGACATCTACGGCCTGTCGGAGGTGATCGGCCCCGGTGTGGCGCAGGAGTGCGTGGAGACCAAGGACGGCCTGCACGTGTGGGAGGACCACTTCTTCCCGGAGGTCGTCGACCCGTTCACCGACGAGGTGCTTCCCGACGGCGACAGCGGCGAACTCGTCTTCACCTCCCTCACCAAGGAGGCGCTGCCGATCATCCGCTACCGCACCCGTGACCTGACCCGGCTGCTGCCCGGCACGGCCCGCCCGGCCTTCCGGCGGATCGAGAAGATCACCGGCCGCTGCGACGACATGATCATCCTGCGCGGGGTGAACATCTTCCCCAGCCAGATCGAGGAGATCATCCTGCGCACCCCCGCCGTCGCCCCGCACTTCACGATCCAGCTGACCCGCCGCGGCCGGATGGACCACATGACGGTCCGCGCCGAGGCCCGCCCCGACGCCGCCCCCGGGCAGCGGACGGCCGCGGCTGCGGCGATCGGCAAGGGCGTCAAGGACGGCGTGGGCGTGACCGTGGACGTGGAGATCGTCGACCCCGAGACGCTGGAGCGCTCGGTGGGCAAGATCCGCCGGGTCAGGGACCTGCGGGAGCAGTGACGTCCGTGGGGGGACCGGGCCGGTTCCGCCGTGCCGGTGACCGGCCCGGCGGGCCCAACTCCCCTCCCCCACAGGCCACATGACCGTTCCGAGTACGATGATCGGGAGCTCGTCCCGATCCGTCCGCCCGGCACGATGGAGTTGCCATGACGACCGACCCCCAGTCGGCCCCGCAGATCGACACCGGCAAGGCGCATCCCGCGCGGGTCTACGACTGGCTGCTGGGCGGCAAGGACAACTACCCGGTCGACGAGGCCGTGGGGGAGAAACTGCCGCCCGAGGCGAAGGACGCGGCCCGGCAGAACCGTCAGTTCATGCACCGCGCGGCGACGTGGCTGGCCGGCCGGGGCATCGACCAGTTCCTGGACATCGGCACGGGCATCCCCACCGCCCCCAACCTCCACCAGATCGTCCAGGAGACCGTGCCGGCCGCGAAGGTCGTCTACACCGACAACGACCCGATCGTGCTGCGCCATGCGGAGGCGCTGCTCATCAGCCACCCCGACGGGGTCACCGACTACATCCAGGCCGACGTGCGCAGTCCCGAGGCCATCGTCGAACACGCCCGCCACGTCCTGGACTTCAGCCGCCCGATCGCTCTCTCACTGATCGCGCTGATGCACTTCGTCCCGGACGAGCAGGACGCCCACGGCATCGTCCGCGACCTCGTCGCGACCATGCCGTCCGGCAGCTACCTGGTCCTGTCGCACGCCGCGTCCGACCTCTACCCCGAGCTCGCCGCACAGGTCACCGCCGAATACGCCAAGGGCGGCATCAAGCTCGGCTTCCGCACCCGCCCGGAGGTCGCCCGCTTCTTCGACGGTCTCGACCTGGTGACGCCCGGCCTGGTGACGGCGACGGAGTGGAAGCCTCCGGCGCCGGGCGAGACCCCGGAGGGCAGCGGGATCTACGCGGCGGTCGCGCGGATCCCCTGAGGCCTCGCATCCACCGCGCCCTCAGTGCGCGGTGTTGGTCTGCCATACGACCCCGCCGTCGGTCGCGATGACCATGTTGCCGTCCTCCAGCACCTTGAGGGTCGCCCCGGCGGCGCCCCCTGTGTTGCTGGCCCACACCGGCTGCGTCCGGGCGTTGTAGACAACCAGGTTGCCGTCCGCCTGAAACACCGCCGTGTTCCCCTCGCCCGAGGTCTGGCTCGCCCAGTGCGCGGTGCCGTCCTTGTCGTAGAGCACCAGGTTGCCGTCCGTCTGCATGATCAGTTTCGAGCGGACGGTCTGCAGGACCTTCCCGGGGTCGAAGGTGAAGGGGGCCTTCACCACCACGGCGTCGGGCAGGTCGCCCGTACCGGAAGCGGAGGGTGACGCCGACGCTCCGCTCGCGGACGCTGAGGCCGATGCCGATGTGTCGGTGGCTCTGCTCGAACTCGCGGACGGTGAGGGGTGTGCGGAGCCGGAGCCCTTGTCCTCGAAGGCGTGGGACAGCAGCAGCGCACCGGTGGCGGCCACGACCAGCGAGCCCGCGCCGACGGCGGCCCACAGCGCGCGGCGCCCGCGGCGGGTCCCGCCGCCGTCCGGCTGCGCGGCCGGGTAGGGGCCGTAGGTGTCTGCCGCGTGCGGCGGCGCGAGGGTGTCGAGGCCCGCGTC
Organism: Streptomyces sp. NPDC050549; assembly: GCF_040655035.1. Classification (NCBI taxonomy): domain Bacteria; kingdom Bacillati; phylum Actinomycetota; class Actinomycetes; order Kitasatosporales; family Streptomycetaceae; genus Streptomyces; species Streptomyces sp. NPDC050549. Next base: position 112,221 of record NZ_JBFAJD010000011.1, on the reverse strand, counting down.
CGGGGCGAGCAGTGTGACGGCGTTGGCCTGCCGGGCGCCGTCCAGCGCGGCCGTCAGCGCATCCGGGGCGGCGGACGCGGCACCGCCTCCGAGGTCGACGACGGTCGCGGCACGCTCCCGGTCCGTCAACGAGCCCACGGCGAGGGCCCGTTGGTAGGCGGGATGGTGGACGAGGTCCGCCTCGGCCCGGCTGAGTTCGACGATGCGCTGCGGGGTGGGCCGCGCGGCGGGATCGCTGCGCACGCAGGCCTCGATCAGCTCGGCAACGCCGGGGTCCACACCCCGCAGGTCGATCTCCCCGTGCACCGACCGGTAGGACACGGCCGCGAACGGCCCGTCCCCGTAGGGCGGTCGGCCGGTGACGGCGAACGCCAGAGTGGCCCCGAGGGCGAACACATCCGCTTCCGGACCGGTAAGGCCGCCGGTGAAGGTCTCCGGCGCGATGAATCCGGGACTGCCCATCGCACTGCCGGCCTGCGTGAGGTTGGACGCCTCGGTGGACCTGGCGATGCCGAAGTCGATCAGTTGCGGGCCGGTGGCGGAGAGGATGACGTTGTGCGGCTTGAGGTCCCGGTGCCACACACCGCGGACATGGATGGCCTCCAGCCCCTCGGCCAGGGCGGCCAGCATGACCCGGGCCAGGTCCGCGGGGAGCGGTCCGCCGTTCACGACGGCGGCGTGCAGCGTGGGCCCCGGCACGTACTCGGTGGCCAGCCAGTACGGCGGTGTGTCCAGCTCCGCGTCGATGAGCGAGGCCGTGTACGCGCTGCGGACCGTGCCCAGGGTCTCCACCTCGCGGCGGAACCGGCTCAGGGCGTGCTCGTCGTGCCGGAGGTGGTCGTTGATCACTTTCACGGCGGCGGGACGGCCACCGGGCGACCTGGCGAGGTACACCTTCCCCATCCCGCCCTCGCCGAGTCTGCCGACCAGACGGTAGCGGCCTATGTGCGAGGGGTCGGAGCCATCGAGCGAAAGCACGGAACATGTCCTCCTTGAGCGGGCCCGACGATCACCGGGTCCACCGTGAGGTCGACCCGGCCGGGCTCCGATCCGACATACTAGGGGTGCGATCGCCGACGTCAGGCCAACTAGCCGCCATCGGCGGCCAGTTGCCCGTGGATGTCCTCGTGCAGGTGCACGACGAGCCAGTGGCCGTCGGGGCGGGCCCGCCGCAGGACCGCCGTGTTGCGAGCGAGTTCGGGCGGGGCCGCACGGAAGTCGACCCGCAGCCAGTAGCGGGCCACCGCCAAGTCCCCGAAGACGTCTACGACTTGGTCGTAGGCCGTGAGGCCGGTCTCGGCGGGGCCGCCGTCGGAGGTGGGGCGGGTGTCCCGGACGCGGTTCAACTCCGCTCTGCCGCGGATGAGTTCGCGGGTCGCCGAGTCCCAGATGGTGGCTTCGGGGTCGAGGAAGGAGTCGATGCGCTCCCGGTCGCCCGCGGTGTAGCCCTCGTACATTCCCGTGATCACCTTCCACACCTCGGCCAGTTCGGCGGGCGCGCCACCCGGGCGGGCACCGCCGTCTGCTGTGGGACGGGCGGAGGGGGGCGGTGGAGCGGGCATGGCGGATCCTTGGGGTGGGTGGCTGGTGGTGCGGGGCGGCCGGCTGGGTGCCAGGGGGCGATCAGGGGAGGACGACCAGGTCCCGCGGCCTGCGGTTGAGGCGTTCGCCGCCCGTGTCGGCGCAGATCACGATGTCCTCGATCCGCGCTCCGTACCGGCCGGGCAGATAGATGCCGGGTTCCACGGAGAAGGCCATGCCGGGCGCGAGCGGGAGCGGGTTGCCCGCCACGATGTACGGCTCCTCGTGGCTCTCCAGTCCGATGCCGTGTCCGGTGCGGTGGATGAAGTGCGGCCCGTATCCGGCGTCGGTGATGATGTCCCGTCCCACGGAGTCGAGTTGACCCGCCGTCAGACCCGGTCGTACGGCGTCGGTCTGGGCGCGCTGGGCGCGCAGCAGCACGTCGTGGAGGCGGCGGAACTCGGCGGGCGGCTCGCCGACCGCGTACACGCGCGTCGAGTCGGAGCAGTAGCCGTCCCGGGTCGTACCGCCGATGTCGACCACCACCGGATCACCGGGGCGGATCACGCGGTCGGAGAGTTCGTGGTGCGGGCTGGCGCTGTTGGGTCCGGAGCCGACGATGACGAAGTCGACCCGGACGTGCCCCTCGGCGACGATGGCGTCCGCGATGTCCCGGCCGACCTCGCGTTCGGTCCGTCCGGCCCGCAGCCACTCCCCCATGCGGGCGTGCACCCGGTCGACGGCCGCACCGGCCCGGCGCAGGGCGTCCGCCTCCCGCGGGCTCTTGCGCATCCGCAACCCGTTGAGCACCCCTCCGGCCAACTCCTGCTCCGCGCCCGGCAGTACGGCCCGGAAGGCGAGGGTCTTCTCCGCCCACATGCGGTTGTCGACGCCGACACTGGACGTCCTGTCGGGCAGCCGGGCCGCGACGAGCGCGTACGGGTCGTCGGTCTCGCGCCAGCCGGCGATCTCGACCCCCAGGCCGCCGGCCGGGGAGGCCCGCGCGGCGGGTTCCTCCAGGGCCGGGACGAGCAGGAAGGGGTCGTCGTCGGCCGGCAGGACCAGACAGGTCAGCCGCTCCAGCGGCATGGCGTCGTAGCCGGTCAGGTAGCGCAGGTCGGCGCCGGGCGAGATGAGCAGCGCGTCCAGACCGGCACGGGCCGTGGCCTCCCGGGCGCGGTGGAGGCGGTCGGCCGGGTACAGGGGCGCAAGCGCGGGGTCGGCGGGGTGGTAGTCGTCGGACATCGGTTCTCCGTGAGGTGTCGTGGGAGTCGGCGGGGGGGGGTGCCCAGCTACAGGGGACCGCCGTCCGGCGCGGCACGGCTCAGGCGGCGTACAGCCGGCAGGCCACGCCTCCGGCGATCAGCTGCGGTTCCTCTCGGTCGCAGCCGTCGAAGGCCTGGGAGCAGCGCGGGTGGAAGCGGCAGCCGGTCGGCGGTTCGGCGGGGTCGGGGACGTCGCCGGGGAGTTCGGCGGGCAGCACGCCCGCTCCGTCCGGTTTCGGTACGGCGGCCAACAGCGCCCGGGTGTAGGGGTGCCGCGGGTCGGCCCAGACCTCGGCGGTGGGGCCGGTCTCCACGATCCGCCCGAGGTACATGACCGCGATCCGGTCGGCGATCAGCCGTACGACGGACAGGTCGTGGCTGATGAACAGCAGACCGGCACCCGACTCGACGGCCAGCGACCGCATCAGCGTGGCCACTTGGAGCTGGGCGGAGGCGTCGAGCGCGGAGATCGGTTCGTCGCCGACGAGCAGTCGGGGGCGGGCGGCGAGTGCCCGGGCGATGGCGATGCGCTGCCGCTGGCCGCCGGAGAACTCCTGCGGATAGCGCTCGGCGGCCTGCGCCGGCAGCCCGACCCGGGTCAGCAGGTCCTCCGGGGTGGTCCCGTCGGCCGGTTCGCCCCGCCCGCTCGCCGTACGGATGCCGTCGGCGATCTGCGCGCCCACCCGGCGCCGGGGGTTGAGGGAGCCGTAGGGGTCCTGGAAGACCATCTGGACGCCGGTGAGGGCCGGGTCGCGGCGGCGGACACGCAGCGGGCGTACCGGCGTGCCGTCGTAGGTGATCCGGCCTTCCGCGGCCGGGGTGAGACCGCAGACCGCGCGGGCCAGGGTGGACTTGCCGCAGCCCGACTCGCCCACCAGGCCCACGACTTCACCGGCCCGCACCTGGAGGCTGACCCCGGCGACGGCGCGGGTGGGCGAGGCGCCCGGCCGGTGGTACTGGACCACGAGGTCGTCGACCGAGAGGAGAGGGGCCGTCGGGTCGGAGGTCATACGGTGCTCCTTCCGGGGAGCGCGTCCAGGAGCTGACGGGTGTACTCGTGCCGCGGCTCGGTGAGCACCCGGCCGCGCGGGCCGGTCTCCACGACGAGCCCGTGGCGCATCACGCTCACCTCGTCGGCGATCGCGGACATCACACCCAGGTCGTGGGTGACCAGCAGCACGGCGAGACCGAGTTCGTCGCACAGGCCGCGCAACAGCCGCAGCACACCGGCCTGCACGGTCACGTCGAGGGCGGTGGTCGGCTCGTCGGCGATCAGCACCTTCGGCTCGCAGGCCAGTGCGATGGCGATCGCGATCCGCTGCCGCATCCCGCCGGAGAACTGGTGCGGGTAACGCCCCAGCGCCTCAAAGGGGTTGGGGATGCGGACCTGGGTCAGCAGCTTCGCGGCCCGCGCCTTGGCCGCCTTGCGGTCCAGCTTCAGGTGGTGGCGCAGATGGTCGGTGAGCTGGTGTCCGATGCTGAGCATGGGGTGCAGGCTGGTGGACGGGTCCTGGAACACCATGCTCACGGATCGCCCGCGCAGCGCGGCGAGTTGGCGGGGCGGGAGGGTGAGCAGGTCGGTGCCCTCCAGCTCGATCCGCCCGCCGGTGCGCGAGCCGGGCGGCAGCAGGCCGAGCGCCGCGAGCCCGGTCATGGTCTTGCCCGAACCGCTCTCCCCCGCGAGCCCGTGCACCTGACCGGGCCGCACCGCGAGGTCGACACCGCCGAGGATGCGCCGGTCGCCCAGGTCGAGGGTGAGGCCGCTGATCTTCAGCACATTGCCGGCGGTCATCCGACACGCTCCTTCTCCGCGCCGATCGTGCGGGCGGTGCCGGGGTCGAGGGCGTCCCGGAGTGTGTCGCCGAGGAAGTTGAAGGCGAGCACGACGGTGAGGATGGCCAGGCCCGGGAAGACCCCGATCCACCACTTGTCGAACTGCTGGGTGCCGTCCGCCACCATCGCGCCCCACTCGGCGGTCGGCGGCTTCGCACCGAGCCCCAGGAAGGACAGCCCGGACAGCAGCAGCGTCGCGGTGCCGATGTCGAGGGTGGCCAGGACGAGCAGCGGCCCGAGCACGTTGGGCAGGATGTCCACGCGCAGCGACCGCCAGGCGGAGAAGCCCAACAGCCGTCCGCTGAGCACGAATTCACGGTTCCTGAGACCCATGACCAGGCCCCGGGTGACGCGTGCGTACGACGGCCAGGACACCACCAGGACGGCCAGTACCGCGTTCTGCAGGCTGGCGCCGAGCGCGGCTGCGACCACCATCGCCAGGATGACGGTGGGGAAGGCGAACACCAGGTCCGCGATCCGCATCACGGTCTCGTCCACCCAGCGTCCGAAGAACCCGGCGCAGGCTCCCAACACCCCGCCCACCAGCAGGGACATGGCCACCAGCAGGAGGGCGAGGGGGATGGAGACCCGGGCGCCGTACAGCACCCGGCTCAGTACGTCCCGGCCCAACTCGTCGGTGCCGAACCAGTGTCCGGCGCCGGGGGCGGCCAGCCGGGGCAGGTCCTGCGCGAGGGGATCGTGCGGGGCGAGCAGCGGGGCGGCGACCACGATCAGCAGCCAGAACACGGCGACCAGGCCGCCGGTGACGGCGAGGGGGCGGCGCCAGGCGGGCGACAGCCGTTTCGACAGGTTGAGCCTCACTGCACCCTCACCCTCGGGTCGATCACGCCGTACAGGACGTCCACGGCGAGGTTGACGGTCAGGTACACCAGGCCCACGACGAGTCCGACGCCCATGACCGCGGGCAGGTCGAGGGTGGTGGCGCTGCGGTAGGCGTAGGCGCCGAGGCCCGGCCAGGCGAAGATCGACTCGACCAGGACGGTGCCCGAGAGGAGGGCGCCGAAGGCCAGTCCGGCGACCGTGACGACGGGGACGAGGGCCGCGCGCAGGACGTACTGGACGAGGACGGTCCGGCCTGGGAGGCCCTTGGCGCGGGCCGCGCGGACGTAGTCCTGGTTCAGCACCTCCAGGACGGCGGAGCGGGTGAAGCGGGTGAGCAGGCCGACCGTGTACGCCGTCAACACCATTGCGGGCAGGGCGAGATGGCCCACCGCGTTCCAGAACACCGGCCACTGGCCCGCGAGTACCGCGTCGACCGTGTAGAGGCCGGTGACGTGCGGTGGGGCGGTCATGCCGGGGTCGAGGCGACCGCTGCCCGGGGCCCAGCCGAGGCGGTAGAAGAAGATGTAGAAGGCGAGCAGGGCCAGCCAGAACGTCGGCACCGACACGCCCAACAGGCTGATGACACGCAGGAGTTGGTCGGTGAGGCGGTCCCGGCGCAGCGCCGCCACCACCCCGAACGCCACGCCCACGATCAGCGAGACGACGATCGCGGCCCCGGCGAGTTCCAGGGTGGCGGGGACCGCGCCGGACAGGTCGGTGAGAACCGACTGATGGCTCTGCTGGGACTCGCCGAGGTCGCCGTGGAGCAGGTTGCCGAGGTAGGTGACGTACTGGACCGGCAGTGGCTTGTCGAGGCCGTAGTGGTGGCGGAACTGCGCGACGATCGCCGGGTCGCCGATGGCCCGCTGGCCGAGGTTGGCCGCCGCCGGGTCGCCCGGGACGAGGTTGGTGAGGACGAATGTCACCAGGGTCACGCCGACGGCGAGCAGAACGGCGGTGGCGGTACGGCGGAGGAGGAAGCGGGCGAGCGGGTGGCGGGCGAGGAGACGGCGGCGGACTCGAGGCCGTCCACCGTCCCCGCCGCCCGCTTCCTTACTTCGCGCCCAGCGCGGCGACATCGATCGTCCATACGGGGTTGTAGGCGACGCCGGTGACCGACGCGGCGTAGACCGTGTTGCGGCTCGGCTGCATCAGCGGGATGAAGGGGCCGCCGGCGTTCAGCTTGGTCTGTATCTGCTCGTACAGCGTCTTGCGGGTGTCGTCGCCGATCGTGGTGGCCGCCTTGTCGCCGAGCGCGGTGAGGGCGGGGTCGGCACCGGCCTTCCAGCCCGCGCGCAGGCCGACCAGGTTGCCGGGCAGGAAGGTCAGGTAGTCGCTGGGGTCCGGGTAGTCCGGGCCCCAGTACCAGAGGCCCAACTGCTCTTTGCCGTTGCGGTAGTTGTCCAGTTCCGTGGTCGTCGGCGCGGGGGCCAGCGTGACGGTGATGCCGACCTCTTTCAGCTGGGCCTGGACCCGTTCGGCGAGGGTCTGCAGGGACAGTCCGTCGACGGTCAGGTCGCTGGCGTAGCCGAGCGTCACGGACGGCTTGGCGATCCCGCTCGCCTTCAGGGCCGCCTTCGCCCCGGCGAGGTCCCGGCCGGCGGCCTCGGAGGCGGGCAGCGCGCCGAGGAACGTCGAGGGGATGATCCCGGCGGGCTGGACGGAGCCGCTGCCGGCGAGCGAGAGGAGGCTCTTGTAGTCGATGCCCTTGCGCACCGCCTCCGCGAACTTCGCGTCGGCCGTCGTGGAGCTGACCTTGGTGTTCCGGTTGAGCAGCAGGAAGATCACGTCCGAGGACGCGCCGCTGTCCACCTTGAGTCCCCCGGTGAGCCCGCCGACCTGGTCGGAGGTGAGGTCGAGGGCGATCCGACTGTCGCCGCGCTGCACGTTCAGCTTCTGGGTGGGGGCCTGGACGTTGCGGATGACGATCTTGTCGTAGGTCGGCTTGTCCGCACCCGTGTACTTGGGGTTCTTCGCGAGGACGACCTCGGTGTTGGTGTTGAACGAGGTCAGCGTGTACGGACCGGAGCCGGCCGACGTGGTGTTGAGGTACTTCTCCGCCCCGTCCGTCGAACTCGCCGAGCCGCCGTGGACCTGGACCGTCTTCGCGCTGAGGATGCCGAGCGCGGGGTTGGGGAGGATGAAGGGCAGGGCGGGGTTGGCCTTCTTCGACACCAGGGTGACCGTCGAGGCGTCCGTCTTGGTCACCGTGACGCCGTCGAGCAGGAACGACGGGTTGCCCTTGAGCGCGATCACCCGGTTCAGCGAGAACACCACGTCGTCGGCGGTGACCGCGCTGCCGTCCGCGAACTTCGCGCCCGTCCGCAGGTGCAGCGTGAGCGTCTTGCCGTCCGTGGACTGCTCGTAAGAGGAGGCCAGGCCCGGCACGGGCTTGGTGACGTCGGAACCCTTGAAGGTCAGCAGCGTCTCGTAGAGCGCCTTGTCCACGATCTGCCCGGTCGGCTCGAACTCGCGGCCCGGGTCGGCGGTCTTCAGGTTGAACGACGTGTCTACGACCAGGGTCCTGCCGGCCGACGAGCCGGTGGCGCTCGTACCGCCGGAGCAGGCGCTCAGGGCGAGCGCGGCGACCGCGACGAGGGAGAGTGCCACCGGGTACGACCCGGCACTGGATCTGGGCATGCGTGCCTCCGTGAGCAGGGCGGAGCGGAAGAAGGCCGGGCGGGAACGGACGGACACCGGGAGGGGACCTGGACGATTCGCCGTTAGGGTGGCCTGAAACTAACCAGGACTCTCGGCCGACGGGACCAGCACGAGACGAAAATCGACGGAGAGGCGCGAACATGGAAGATCAGTCCACCCTGGAGCCCTCGGGTGAACGGCGCTCTGGACGGATCGGCATCGGTCTTGGTCTGGATTCGGTGCATTTCAAAATCCTCGACGTGCTCCGCACCCAGGGCCGTATCTCCGTCGCAGCCCTGGCGGAGCGGGTCGGCGTCTCCCGTGCGAACGCCTACACCCGCCTCGAAGCGCTCCGTGCCGACGGTGTGATCAACGGCTTCAGCGCCCGCGTCGACCACACCCGGGTGGGCCTGGAGATCTGCGCCCTGATCTTCGTCACGGTCCGCCAGGAGCTGTGGAAGCAGTTCCGCACCGCGCTCGCCCAGATGCCGGAGGTGGAGTACTGCGCCGTCACCACCGGCGAACACGACGCCATGATCCAGATCCGGGTGGCCGACGTCACCGCCGTGCACCGCCTGGTCACCGACCGGCTGTCCACCATTCCCGCGGTCCGCGCGACCGAGACCGTCATCATCCTCGACGAGGTGCTCCGCCGCCCCTACGTCCTGCCGTCCGCACCCCGCTCCAGCGAGACGGCGGCCGGCACTCCCCAGGACACCGCTGCCACGAGCCAGTTCGGCATGACCCGCTTCATCCGCGCCGCCGAGGGCCGGGCCGACCTCCAGCGCACGTCCGAGCCGGAGGACTGACAGGCACCGGACTCCGTGCGCCCCGGGCCGCGCGCCCGGGGCATTGTCAGTGGTGGCAGGCAGGATGAACGTCATGACTACACCAGCTGCAGTGATCGTGGACGCCGCCGGCTACGCACAGGCGGTCGAGGACGCGGTGAAGGCTTCGGCCGCCTACTACACCGGCGGCACCTCGGTGCTGGACGACGACTCCTACGACCGGCTGGTGCGCGGCATCGCCGCGTGGGAGGCCGGCCATCCCGATCAGGTGCTGCCCGACTCCCCGTCCGGAAAGGTCGCCGGCGGCGCGGTCGAGGGCGACGTCCCGCACACGGTGGCGATGCTGAGCCTGGACAATGTGTTCTCCCCCGAGGAGTTCACCGCCTGGACCGCCTCGCTGGCCCGAAGAACCGGGCACGAGGTCACACGGTTCAGCGTCGAGCCGAAGCTCGACGGCCTGGCGATCGCCGCCCGCTACACCGACGGCCGTCTCACCCGGCTGATCACCCGCGGCGACGGGACGGCCGGGGAGGACGTGTCCCACGCGGTCGGCACCATCGAGGGCCTGCCCGCCGAGCTGACCGAGCCGGTGACCGTCGAGGTGCGCGGCGAAGTCCTGATGACCACGGCCCAGTTCGAGCACGCCAACGAGGTCCGCACCGCGCACGACGGACAGCCGTTCGCCAACCCGCGCGGCGCGTCGGCGGGCACGCTGCGCGCCAGGGAACGGGCATACACCGTGCCGATGACGTTCTTCGGCTACGGCCTGCTCCCCCTCGCCGATACGGAAGCGGGGCTCGCGGAGCGACTGGGCGAGCTCGCGCACAGCGAACTCATGGACCGGACAGCCGCGTTCGGCATCAACACCACCGCCACCACACCCGTGCCCGGCATCACCGCCGAGACGGTCGAGGAGGTGCTGACCCGGGTGCGGGAGATCGCCGCGCTGCGGGCCGGGCTGCCGTTCGGGATCGACGGGATCGTCATCAAGGCCGATCTCGCGGCCGACCAGCGCGCCGCCGGGTCGGGCTCGCGGGCCCCGCGCTGGGCGATCGCCTACAAGCTGCCCGCCGTGGAGAAGATCACCCGGCTGCTGGAGGTGGAGTGGAACGTGGGCCGCACCGGCATCATCGCCCCGCGCGCCGTCCTGGAACCGGTGGAGATCGACGGAGCCACCATCACCTACGCCACCCTCCACAACCCCGGCGACATCACCCGCCGCGACCTGCGTGTGGGCGACCACGTGATGGTCCACCGGGCCGGCGACGTCATCCCCCGAGTCGAGGCGCCCGTCGCGCATCTGCGGACCGGCGACGAACAGCCCGTCGTCTTCCCAGAGGTGTGCCCGCGCTGCGGTTCCGCCATCGACACCAGCGAGCTGCGCTGGCGCTGTGAACAGGGCCGCAACTGCCATCTGGTCGCCGCCCTCTCCTACGCTGCCGGCCGCGACCAGCTCGACATCGAGGGCCTGGGCCACACCCGCGTCGTCCAACTCGTCGAAGCCGGCCTGGTCGCCGATCTCGCGGACCTGTTCGCCCTGACCCGCGACCAACTCCTGGGTCTGGAACGGATGGGCGAGACCAGCACGGACAACCTCCTCGCCGCGATCGTCGCGGCCAAGGGGCAGCCGCTGTCACGGGTGCTGTGCGCGCTCGGGGTGCGCGGCACCGGCCGGTCCATGTCGCGCCGTATCGCCCGCTACTTCGCCACCATGGACGACATCCGTGCCGCCGACGCGGAGTCGATGCAGCGGGTCGAGGGCATCGGCACCGAGAAGGCCCCCTCGATCGTCGCCGAACTGGTCGAACTGGCCCCACTCATCGACAAGTTGACCGCCGCCGGGGTCAACATGACCGAACCCGGCGCGACCCCGCCCGCGCCCGTGACGGACGACGCCGGGGCCGACGGCGCGGAAGTCCCGGACGCGGCCGACGGGCCGCTGGCCGGGATGACCGTGGTCGTCACCGGCGCGATGACCGGCCCTCTGGAGAAGCTCAGTCGCAACCAGATGAACGAACTCGTCGAGCGCGCCGGTGGCCGCTCCTCCTCCAGCGTCTCCAAGAAGACCACCCTGGTCGTCGCCGGCGACAACGCGGGTTCCAAGCGTGCCAAGGCCGAGACCCTCGGCATCCGCCTCGCCACCCCGGACGAGTTCGCGACCCTGATCGCCGACTACCTCGACTGAGGGAACAACCCGGGCCGGTCGGCCGTTCTCCACTACGTGAGGCCCCGGCCGGTCTCCCCCGTCCGGCCGGGGCCTCTTTCACTCCCAGGAGCGACCTCCCGCACTCCGCGGCAAGGGCAGAATGGACGCCACACAGCCGCTGCGGATGGGGAGTTCATGGACACGCGTACGTTCGACGCGCTGACCGAGTCGATGAAGAGCGCGTACGTCGCGGGTCTCAGTGAAGGTGCCGTGCCCCGCCCTGTCATCATGCCGCTCGTACGCGGCGAGCTGGTCGGCCTGATCTGGCTGCGCCCGGTCGAACCCGGCCGGGACGCCCTCACCGCGATCGCGTCGCTCTCGAACATCGCCGCGGCGGCCGGCGCCGACGAGATCGTTCTCGCCTGGGAGACCGACGACGTGGCCACCGTCTGCGAACTACCCGCCGACGGCCCGTCGCCCTGCCTCAACATGGTGCACGCCACGAAGGACGGCCACACGCTCCACCAGTTCCCCTACACCGAGGACCCGGCATCGGCGACGCCGCAGTGGCAGCCGGCCCCGGCTCCCCAGCCCGACGGCAAGCTGGTGCCGCCCGTGCAGGCCGCCGTCGACTACGCCTTCACTCCCCTCGATCTGGACCACCCCTCCCCGTTCGGCGTCACGGTCGTCCTGATGGAAGAGGACGGCTACAACCTGCGTCTGACGGAGGCGTTCACCTTCTGACCACCTCGTGGCCGCCGGCATCGTCATTCGGCACACCACAAACTGCCGTTACAGACATGACACAGTTCATGGCGCAACGGCACCGCACGCCCGTCCCGGGCCTACGCTGTGCCGGTGACCAGTGTCGATGTCGCCGTCGGACCCGCCGCCGAGAACGGTCCCGAACCGCGCACCCAGTCCCTGATGCTGACCTTCTTCGGCGCCCATGTGCTGGGGCGGCCGATCGCCGTGTCGTCGGGCAGTGTGATCGCCGCGCTCGGCAGGCTGGGCAGCACCGAGGAGGCGGTGCGCACCACCCTGAACCGCATGGTCAAACGCGATCTGCTGGAGCGCAGCCGGCAGGGCCGCAAGACCTACTTCGGACTGACACCGCACGCCGTCCAGGTACTGACGGACGGCCGCGACCGCATCTGGCGCACCGGTGCGGTGAACCGGGACTGGGACGGCCGCTGGACAATGGTCGGCTTCTCGCTGCCCGAGGCTTGGAGCCGCGAGCGGCACGATCTGCGCTCCCGGCTGATCTGGGCGGGCTTCGGCCCCCTGCAGAACGGCCTCTGGGTGGCCCCGGCGCCCGTCGACGTCCGCGAGATGGTGGCGGGCCTCGGCCTGGAGCCGTATCTGCGGGTGTTCCGGGCGGAGGTGGAGTCGCCGACCGACGTCCGCGAGGTGCTTGAGCAGGCGTTCGACGTACCCGCCATCGGCGCGCGCTACCGGGCTTTCCTGGAGCGCTGGGACCGCACCGACCCGCTGCCGGCGGCAGCGTCCGGCGACGAACTCGCGGGCCAACTCCTGCTGCACACCGACTGGTTGGACCTCGTACGACGGGACCCGCACCTGCCCGCCGAGCACCTGCCCGCGGACTGGCCGGCCGCCCAGGCGGAGACCGTGTTCCGCGGCCTGGCGAGCCGCTGGGACCGCCCGGCAGCACGCGCCGCCGCACGCCTGCTGGACACCCTGACCCTGGGCTGATCCACTCCCGGCGCCCCACTGGTCCGCCTTGAGCCCCCGCATGCCCCGAGGCCCGCACCCGTCCGCCTCATTATTGGTCAGTCTATTGACGGCAATGAAAAAAGAGCCCTACATTCGCAGCGCTCTTCCAGCTCGGCCTTCCCGCCCGCCCCCTCGGTCCCCACTCGACCCGCGGAGCCGCCGTCATGCCCCGACCCCGTCTCTCGACCCTCGCCGCAGCCTGCGCGACCGCCCTCGCAACCGCCCTGATCGGCCCGGTGGCCGACGCCCACGCCGCCACCGCCGCCCACTACTCCGGCACGCTGACCGACGGCGCCACCTGGATCGCGGACACGCCCGAACACTGGAACGGCACCCTGCTCCTGTTCAGCCACGGCTTCGGCCCTACGACCGCTGCCGACACCCCCTCGCCCGCGGTGGCCCAGGCCCTGCTGGCCGCCGGTTACGCCCTCGCCGGCTCCTCCTACGATCCGAACGGCTCGATGTGGGCGCTCGACTCGGCCGAGCGGGACCAGTTCGCCGCGCTCACCGCGTTCCGCCGACAGGTCGGCACCCCGACCCGGGTCATCTCGGTGGGCCAGTCGATGGGCGGCCTGGTCAACGCGGAGATCGCCCGTGACGGCGCCGGACGCGTCGACGGTGCGCTCGGCCTGTGCGGCCTGGTCGCGGGCGGTGTCGACCTGGACAACTACCAGCTCGACGCGGAGTACACCCTGGCCACGTTCTTCGATCCCGCCGACGCCGACGCCCTGGTGAACCTGGGCAGCCAGGCCGACGGCGGCGCCCTCGCCGACCGCCTCACGAAGGCCGTGGAATCGGCGCAGCAGACTCCGGCGGGACGCGCCCGGATCGCCCTGGCCGCCGCCTACCTCAACCTGACCGACTGGGCACCCGGTCAACAGCCGCCCGCACGCGGTGACTTCGCGGGACAGGAGGAACAGCAGTACGCGTGGCTGGCTCAGGGTCTGCTGGGGTTCATCGTCCCGGCACGCTGGTCGGTGGAACAGTCGGCCGGCGGCAACACGTCCTGGAACAAGGGCGTCGACTACGCCGGACTGCTGCGCGGGTCCGCCCACAGGAAGCAGGTCGAGGCGCTCTACCGCGACGCCGGGCTCGACCTGCGCACCGATCTGAACCGGCTCACCCGTGGTGCGGACATCACGGCCGACCCGGCCGCGGTGGCCCGTCTCAAGCGGACCTCGACCGCAGGACAGGGCCTGGCCGTGCCGCTGCTGGACATCCACACCATCGCCGACCAACTGGTGCCCGTGGAACAGGAGTCGGCCTTCGCCGGGCGGGTCCACGCGGCCGGCGACTCCGCACTCCTGCGTCAGGCCCATGTGGCCCGTCAGAGCCACTGCAACTTCACCACCGCCGAAGTGGTCGCCGGGCTGCGCGCGGTGGAACACCGGCTGGACACCGGGCACTGGGACGACGCCGCCTCCACCGCCCAACTCCAGCGCAGCGCCGACGAGTCGGGCCTCGACGGCGCGGCCTTCACCGACTACCGGCCGAGCCGTCTGACCGGCACGCGCTGATCCCGAAACGCCCGCCCGCGTCTCCGTACCGTCCCCGCAACCGTCCTGCACGCATCAGGAGCCCTCCGTGTCGATGACGACCGAAACGTCCACCAGAACCGCAATCGGCCCCGGCCTCACCACCGGCACCCTGGTCGCCGGTCTCCTCGCCGTCTGCCTCGCACAGATCGGCCTGGCCATACCGGCCACCCTCAACGGGCTGTTCCAGTCCGACCTGCATCCGGTCGGCTCCCAACTCACCTGGATCTCCGACGCGTTCCTGCTCCCGGTCGCCGTACTGGAGCTGACCTTCGGCCTGCTCGGCGACCTCTTCGGCCGCAAGCGGCTGCTGGTCGGCGGCGCTGCGCTGCTGGCCGTGGGCGAGTCGGTCAGCGCCACCTCCTCCGGCGTCCACCAACTCTGGACCGGACAGGCCCTGGCGGGACTGGGCGCCGCCGCCCTGTTCCCGACCTCGCTGGCCATCCTGGCGGCCGGCACCACCTCACCCGCGCAACGGGCCCGCGTCATCGCGATGTGGGCGGCCCTGCTGTCCACCGGCGGATTCATCGCCCCGCTGCTCGGCGGCGTCACGGCCACCTACGGCTCCTGGCGCTGGTCCTTCGTCGTGGTCACCGCCGTCGCCCTGGCGAGCGTCGCGGTCAGCGCTCTGTTCGCCGTCAACTCCAGCGCCCCCGAGGGCCGTTCACTCGACATCGCGGGACAGGTCACGATCGGCCTGGGCCTGTTCGCCCTGCTCTACGCCATCATCCAGGGCCCGACGGACGGTTGGGCCTCGCCCTCGATCGTCATCGCCTTCGTCCTGGCGGCCGTGTTCCTCGCCGCCTTCGTGCTGGCGGAGAAGCAGGCCAAGTCCCCGCTCCTGCGCCTGGACCTCTTCCGCAACCGTGCCTTCGCCGTCGCCTCGGTCGTGGCGGTGGTCGGCATGTTCGCCTTCCTCGGCACCGCCTACTCCGTCAGCATCCGGCTCGGCCCGGTGCAGGACCAGGCGCCGATGCGCACCGGCCTGGCGTTCGTCCTCCTCAACGGCATCACCCTGGCGATGCTGCCGCTGACGGAACGACTGCTGCGGACCGTCGCCCCCGGTCTGCTCCTGGGCACCGGGCTGCTGTTGATCGCGGCGGGCGACTACTGGGCGGCCACGCTCCCGATCACCGACACCGCCTTCATCTCGCTGATCCTGCCGCTCGGTCTGGTCGGCCTGGGTTTCGCGATCACGGTCTCGTCGATCACTGCGACCGCCGTGAACACCGTGCCGACGCATCTGGCGGGCATGGCGAGCGCCACCACCAACCTGCTGCGCGACTTCGGCTTCACCCTCGGCCCCGCCGTCATCGGCGCGGTCGCCCTGAGCCGCGCGGCAAGCAGCTTCACCGACTCCCTCGACAACTCCGCCCTGCCCCCGGCACTGAAGGGCGCGGGCGCGGCCGTACTGGAGGAGGGCGGCCCGCTCGCGGTGAACGGCGCCTCGGCGGCGTCACCGAAACTGGCCGACCTGCACCCCCTCGCCCTGGACGCCCTCGGCCACGGCTACTCGATCGGCTTCGTCGTCTGCGGCAGCGCGGCGCTGTTCTCCGCACTGCTGGCCCTCGTCACACTCCGGGGACGCAGAGCCTCCTCCTGACCACAGGAGCGGCGCCGACAGTGACCGCGGCGGGGGACCACGGTCGTCTCAGTCAGAAGTCGTGGTGTCGAACCATGTGGGTGCGTCAGCCAGGGTCTGCTTGATCCGGAACAGTTGGTGATCGCTGAGTTCGGGCAGGGCGTCCAGCTCGAACCAGCCGACCTCCAGGGACTCGTCGTCGTTCACGGCCGCCTCGCCACCGACGGCCCGGCACTGCAGGGTGATGTCCATGAACTGGCAGGCGTCACCGTTCGGGTAGCCGATCGGTCCCCCGGCCTTGACCATGACGACCCGCTCCGCCACGCACTCGACGGCCGTCTCCTCGAACACCTCGCGCACCGCGCACACCGCGGGCTGCTCACCGGGCTCGGGGATGCCGGAGGGCAGCGCCCACTCGTGGTTGTCCGACCGCTTGCCCAGCAGCACGCGTCCCGCGTCGTCGAAGACCACGGCGCTCACCCCGGGAAGCCACAGCAGTTGGTGCCCGGCGGATTCCCGGATGGTACGAATGAAATCAGGAGTAGCCATGGTCAGACCCTAACGGGAGGATCCATGGCCACTCCACGAACTGCCGCGCGCGCGGCGGACATACGACGGGCGTATGGCTAGGCGTCGCCTGCGCGCCGTCGGCGCACACCCGCGCCGATCGCCCAGCCGAGGCCGCCCGCGGCGACGAGGACCAGGGCCATTTCGGGCAGGATCCCGAGCTTGGTGGCCGGTGTCTCCGAGGAGCGCAGCGGCACCTTCTGGACCAGGGAGTCGGCCACGAACATGCCGGTCTTCTGGGTGATCTTCCCGTCCGGCATGATGATCGCGCTGACGCCGCTGGTCACCGGAACCGTGACGGTCCGGCTGTGCTCGACCGCGCGGACCCGGGACATGGCGAGCTGCTGGTAGGTCATCTCGCTGCGGTCGAAGGTCGCGTTGTTGCTGGGCACGGAGATCAGCTGGGCGCCGTCGGTGACCTCGGAGCGCACGGCCCAGTCGAAGGCGGCCTCGTAGCAGGTGACCAGGCCGATCTTGGCGCCGCTCATGGTGAACACGCCGGGCTTGGTGCCCCGGCTGAAGTCCTGGCGGACCATGCTGGTCCAGTTCTTGTTGATCGCCCCGAGGAGCGAGCGCATCGGCAGGTACTCGCCGAACGGCTGGATCTGCCTTTTGTCGTAGGTGCTCGTCGGGCCCTTCACCGGGTCCCAGAGGATCTGCTCGTTGTACAGCTTGCCGCCGCGTTCGACCACACCGCCGACCGAGATGGGCGCGCCGATCGCCTTCGTGGCTGCGTCGATGTCGGCGTACGCCTGGGCGTCCGCGAACGGATCGACGTCGGAGGAGTTCTCCGGCCACAGCACCACGTCGGGCTTCGCGACCTTGCCGGCCTTGACCTTCGCGGCCAGCCGCAGTGTCTCCTTGACGTGGTAGTCGAGGACGGCACGCCGTTGGGCGTTGAACTCCAGCCCCGCGCGCGGGACGTTGCCCTGGATGACCGCGACGGTCGTGGTGCCGTCCTCGGCCTTGTCGCTCACCAGGGACCGTGCCGCCACCGCGCCCACCACCGGTACGGCCACGCTCAGCAGAGCCACGGCCGCGGCGGACCGCCGTACCTCATGGGTGCGCCGGGACTCCAGGGCCAGGCGCACGATCTCGTACAGGCCGAAGCCGCACAGGACGACGGCGAAGCCGAGGACCGGGGTGCCGCCCACAGCGGCGAGCGGCAGGAAGACGCCGTCCGCCTGGCCGAACGCGATCTTGCCCCAGGGGAAGCCGTGGAAGGGAGCACGCGCGCGTACCGCCTCACCCGCGATCCACAGTGCCGCCGCCCACAGCGGCCAGGCGGGCAGTCTCGACACCGCGGTGATGGCCGCGCCGACCAGGGCGACGAAGATCGCCTCGACCGCGACCAGCGCGAGCCAGGGCCCGGGGCCGACCTCGACGCCGGTCCACACCAGCAGCGGCAGCAGGAATCCGAGGCCGAAGAGGTAGCCCAGGCCGAGGCCCGCCTTCCAGCTTCGGCCTCGTAGCACCCACCCGAAACAGGCGAAGGCGGGCAGCGCCAGCCACCACAGCGTGCGGGGCGGGAAACTGACGTAGAGCAGCACTCCGGAGAGGGCGGCTACGGCGGCCGGGACCAGACGGACGAGCCGGGCGAGGCGCGCTGCGGGCGCGGCCTGGGGCTCCAGCTGGTCCGACTCGTCCACGGTAGTTGCGGTGACGGTCACTCCGGGAGTGTACGGCGGTTGACCTTGGGGCCGACAGCATGGTCCGGATGGCAGCACGGGGCGCTGGACAGGCCGGGAGCCGCATCGTTCCTGCGCAACTCGTCCACAAATCGGTCATCAGCCGTTACGGTGTGCCGGAGCCCCTGTCGTGCGGTCGGTCCAGGCCGGCGGCCGGGGTCGGTCACGGGTCGGGGGGCTCGGTTCAGGGGGCGGCGGGGTGGGTTCCACGGGGATGGCGTCGGCGACCGGTCCGGACGCCGACAGCGAGAGACGAAACGTTTCGGATGCCGTAGGTGTCGCGGTGCTCGGGGCGTGTGCCGCGTGGTCGCTGATCACCGCCGCGATGCACGACGGCCGGCCCGAGGGGGTACTGCTCGCGGTCCTGGCGGTCTCCGCCGGGTACGCGTCGGGGCGGATCTCCGGGGCGCTCGTGCCGGTCGCCGCGCCCTGTGCCGGGGCGCTGGCGGGCCTCGGTCTGGCGCTGGCCGAACCGCGCATCGCCCCGGGCCCCCAGTTCGTCGCCCCGCTCGGCCACGCCGGTGCCAGTGCGGCCCTGCTGACCCTGGCTGCCGGTTCCGCGTGCTGCGCGGCCTGGGCCACCCCGGCCCCGGCGCTACGGCTCGCGCTGCGACTGCTGGCCGCCGGGATCACGGTCACCGCGCTCGTCCTGGGCTCGGTCTCGGGGTTCGTCACGTGTACGGCGGTGCTGCTGTGCTCGTTCGCCGCCGGCCGGATGCGACACCGCGGTCTCGGTGTCGTGTGCCTCGGCCTGGCCTCGGCGCTGGCGACCGGGACGACCTGGGCCATCGCCGGGAACGTGCTGCCGAACGGGCTCACCGAGTCCCTGGAGGGTCAGCTGAGCCTTCACCGGGTCCAGCTGTGGCAGGACGCCCTGCACATGGCGCATCGGGACTCCGCCCTGGGGGTGGGCCCGGGGCGCTTCGGGGAACTGAGCGGCGCGGCGGCCGAGGCCCTGCTGCCGGACGGGAAACCGCACTCGGCACCGTTCCAGATGGCGGCCGAACAGGGGATCGTCGGCGTGCTCCTGCTGGCGGCGGCCTTCTGCTGGGTGCTCCACGCGTTGTGGCGCACCCAGCGTTCCACCCCGATCGCGCTCACCGCGGCGGCCGCGCTGACGGGGCTCGCGGTCATCGCCTCGGTGGGCAACACGCTCAGTTTCACGACGGTCACGGCCGGCGCGGGTTTCCTGGCCGGGCTGGCCACGGCCCACCCGATCACCGACGACGTCTCACGCACCGCCCCGGACGCACGCGCGCGTGGCGATCATTTCGCCCCGTGAGGGGAGTGGGTGACGTCAGTGCACCGCGCCGGGCGTGGGCGGTACCAGCCGGTCCGTGATGATCCGTACGGCCGCCTCCGCGTTGTCCACGGTGATGGTGAACGTGTGGCCGTCCCACAGCCTCAGCACGATGCCCTCACCACGCCGTACGACGACGGCGGTGCCCTTCTCGGGCCGCCAGCGGTAGCCCCAGCCGCCCCACTGGCGCGGGGTGACGTGCGGGGCGAACTCGGCGCCCGCGACGCTGGCGAGGGGGATACGGCGGCGCGGCACACCGATGTGGCCGCAGCGCACTTCGAGGGTCTCCGTGTCGACCTTGAGGGCGACGTGCACGAAGGCGAGCGTGCCGAACAGCATGAGCAGCCCGGCCGCGATGCACCCGACGACGGACATGACGAGCGGGGCGATGCCGGACGTCCAGGCGGAGTCCACGGCCAGCTCGATGCCGAGCGCCATGCAGGCGGCACCGGCGAGCGCCAGCAGCCACTGGAACCGGTTGGTGGCGCGTCCGGTCCAGATCTCGGTCTGCGGGAAGGTTTCGTCGCGGGGGTGGTCCCTCATGCCTACGAGACTACTCAGGTTTCGCTGCGCGGGTACCGCGTTGCGGAGGGTGACCGTTTTGCGCGACGACGGGGTGGACGCACAGCGTCCGCTTCTTCGCCGGTGGTCAGTGGGCGGTGGTGACGGCCCGCAGCAGCCGGCCTTCCGCGTAGGCCGCCGCCTCGACGGGCAGCGGACCCTCGCGGCCGCTCAGCAGCACCGTCAGGGTGCCGTCGGCGGGCGCCTCGGGTGCGGGCTGCGCACCGATCCGGCGCAGCGCCTGGGCGGCGACCGCGTCGGCCGAGCCGTGCAGGAGGAGCGGCGGGCGGTCGGGGCGCTGGACGGCCGCGCGGATGCGTTCGGCGACGATTTCGTAATGGGTGCAGCCCAGGACGACGGTCGTTGCATCGTCCGGGGTGAGTGCGGCGGCCGCGGCGATGGCGGCGTCGATGGCGGTCTCGTCCGCGTGTTCCACCGCCTCGGCCAGTCCCCAGCAGGGGACCTCCGTCACGGGCACACCTTCGGCGAAGTCCTCGATGAGGCCGCGCTGGTAGGGGCTGCCGGTGGTGGCGGGCGTGGCCCAGATCGCGAAGGGCGTGCCGCCGGCGGCGGCCGGCTTGATCGCCGGGACGGTGCCGATGACCGGGATGCCCGGCTCCAGGAGGTCCCGCAGTGCGGTCAGGGCGTGGACCGTCGCCGTGTTGCACCCGACGATCAGGGCATCGGGCCGGTGCGCGGCCGCGGCCTCGGCGACGGCGAGCGCGCGCCTCGTGAGGTCTTCCGGAGTCCTCGGTCCCCAGGGCATGCCGTCGGGGTCCAGGGAGAGCACGAGATCCGCGTCGGGGCGTACGCGTCGTACCGCCGCGGTGGCCGCCAGAAGGCCGATTCCGGAGTCCATGAGCGCGATCTTCACCCGGCCACGATAGACGATGGCGTCTGTGGAGCCGCTTCCTTGGGGCAAACTGCGCCCGTGAGCACCCTCGTGTGGACCGCCGCCGTATCACTCGCCGCCTGGCTGTGGCTGCTGCTCTGTCAGGGCTTCTTCTGGCGCACGGACGTCAGACTGCCGCCCCGCACCGACCCGGAGGACTGGCCGTCGGTCTG
The DNA here is from genome assembly GCF_040655035.1 of Streptomyces sp. NPDC050549. Classification (NCBI taxonomy): domain Bacteria; kingdom Bacillati; phylum Actinomycetota; class Actinomycetes; order Kitasatosporales; family Streptomycetaceae; genus Streptomyces; species Streptomyces sp. NPDC050549. The sequence goes on along the minus strand of NZ_JBFAJD010000011.1, from coordinate 91,153 downwards.
CGTGGTCGTGCCGGCCCGTGACGAGGCCGCCGTACTGCCGGGGAGTCTGCCGTCGCTGCTCGCCCAGGACTATCCGGGGCGGGCTGAGATCTTCCTTGTCGACGACGGGAGTTCGGACGGCACCGGGGAGCTGGCCCGTGAACTCGCGCGGACGCGGGGCGGGTTGCCGCTGACCGTCGACTCCCCCGGTGAACCTCCGGCGGGCTGGACGGGCAAGCTGTGGGCCGTACGGCACGGTATCGGCCTGGCACGCGCGCGTGGCCCCGAGTATCTGCTGCTGACGGACGCGGACATCGCGCACGCCCCGGACAGTCTGCGGGAGTTGGTGGCGGCGGCGCGCACCGGTGGCTTCGACGCAGTCTCGCTGATGGCCAGGCTGCGCGTGGAGAGTCTGTGGGAGCGGCTGGTGGTGCCCGCGTTCGTCTACTTCTTCGCGCAGCTGTATCCGTTCCGCCGGATCGGCCGCAAGGGGGCCCGCACCGCGGCAGCGGCGGGCGGCTGTGTCCTGTTGCGTGCCGAAACGGCCGAGCGGGCGCGGATCCCGGACGCCATCCGGCACGCGGTGATCGACGACGTGGCGCTCGCGCGTGCCGTCAAGGGCGGCGGGGGCCACATCTGGCTGGGGCTCGCCGAGCGGGTGGACAGCGTGCGCCCCTATCCGCGGATGCACGACCTGTGGCGGATGGTCTCGCGCAGCGCGTACGCGCAGCTGCGGCACAACCCGCTGCTCCTCCTGGGCACCGTCTTGGGGCTGGCGCTGGTGTATCTCGTCCCCCCGGTGGCCCTGCTCGTGGGGCTGGGCGCGGGAAGTGCGGGAGCCGCGGTTCTCGGCGGGCTCGCGTGGCTGGTGATGACGGGGACGTACGTGCCGATGCTCCGCTACTACGGGCAGCCGCTGCGGCTCGCTCCCCTGCTGCCGTTCACCGCGTTTCTGTACCTCCTGATGACGGTCGATTCCGCGGTGCAGCACTACAGGGGACGCGGTGCGGCCTGGAAGGGCCGCACCTACGCGCGTCCTGACGCCGTTGTCCGGGAGGAGAGCTGAGGGCTTATTTGCGGCCCGGGGTCCAGTTCATGCCCCACCCGTAGATACGGTCCACGGTCCGCTGCGGACTCACGCCACGGTCGGGGACGAGGTAGCGGGCCTCGCGCTGGACGACGAGGTCGCTGCCGGTGTTGGTGATCAGGGCGAGCGCGCACACCGTGGAGGGGACCGTGCACTCGTCGAGCGAGAAGTCGATCGCGGCTCCGTGCTGGGGCTGGAGGGTGACGGTGGCGTGCAGGTCGGCGAAGGAACGGGCGCCTTCGTAGATGGTCACGAAGACGAGGATGCGGCGGAAGTCCCGGATGTGGTCGAGGTTGATCGTGAGGTTCTCGCCGCTCGCGGACGCGCCGGTGCGGTCGTCGCCGTCGAGGTGGATGTACGGGGGCCCCTGCAGGGAGCCGTACGCGTTGCCGAGGGCCTGGACGACGCCCTTGCGGCCGTCGGCGAGTTCGTACAGGGCGCACAGGTCGAGGTCGAGGTCCGCGTGCATCGCGACCGCCCGGCCACGTTTGCTGCCCCAGCCCGAGAACTGCTTGCGCACCTCCCAGTTGAGGTTCACGCGCATGGCGCCCGATGTGCCGCCCTGCTTGGTCAGGGAGACCGAGGGGGCCGCCTTGGTGAGGGTCACCTTGGACAGCCGGACGGGGGCGGTGGGCGGCATCGGGGGCGGAGGAGGAGGCGGAGTCACGGTCGCTGGTGGAACCACGGTCACGGGCGGCGGGGGCAGGTGCACCGGCGGTCCCGAGGGCGGCGGCATGGTGACGGCCGGTGCCGCCTGCTGCGGTTCGTCCACGGTGATGCCGAAGTCGGTCGCCAGGCCTTCGAGCCCGCTGTCGTATCCCTGGCCGACGGCCCGGAACTTCCAGGCGCCCTGGCGGCGGTAGAACTCGCCGAGCACGAAGGCGGTCTCGACCGTGGCGCCCGTGCTGTCGAAGCGGGCGGCCACGGTGTTCTGCACGGCGTCCCGGACCTCGATGTACAGATCGGGGACCTGACCGAACGTTCCGCCGTCGGCGGAGGCGGCGAGGACGACGCGGTCCACGGCGGGCTCCACGCGCGCGAGGTCGACGAGCAGGGTGTCGGTCATCCGCCCGCCGGCGTTGTTCTTGCCCTCGTGGCTGACCGCGCCGGAGGCGTGTGTCGGCTGGTTGTAGAAGACGAAGTCGGCGTCGGTGCGGACCTTCCCGTCGACCAGGAGCAGGGCCGAGGCGTCCGCGTCGGGGACTCCGGGGCCGGGCCGCCACCCCAATTCGACGCGCAGTGCCGTCGTCGGCACCGGAACATTCGATCCCTTCGGCATTGACATGTCTGCCCCCATCACGTGTCACCGTGCCAGGACACGCCCCGGCAGCCCATTGGGTGTCTACTCGCACAACCTATTCCCCGGGGCCGCCAACGCCCATGAGGAGCGCGGCAACAGCCGCGGCCAACCGCTGGTAACCCGCCGGGAACTCGGGCTTTACACGATCCGAACACGGATCCATGCCCTTTTTTGACAAGTTCGCTCGCATTGGGGATCCCATGCCACTGCCGACACGGAAAACAACCCTCTAATCGGTCTCCCCAACCACCACATCGTGGGCTTAACTTATGTGCCATGACCTCCCCCCGCTCCACTTATGGCGGCGGCTACTACTCCGCCTCCTTCCCGGACACTCCGATCTACGACTCCCTCGTGGCCGAGCGGGGGACCCCGCAGATCGCCCCGATCCGGGTTCCCGCCGCGTACGACATGCCGGGGAGCAACCTGCCCGCGCTGCCGTCGGCGCTGCCCGCCCTCCCGGCGGGTCCCTCGCAGACCCCCTACGGCTACCCGCAGGCGCAACAGCCCTCGCCGCTGCAGCAGGCGCCCGCCGCCTACATCCCGCAGCAGGCCCCGCCGCGCGGTTACGGCCAGCAGCAACAGCAGCCGCGTCCGATGGCGGCTCCGGCCGGCTACGAGGCGATGCGTCCGGCGGCTCCCCGCCCGGCCCCCGCTCCGTACCAGCAGGACCCGTACAGCAACAACCAGCAGTACCGCGGTTACTGATCCGCACCCTGCGCTGTCGGTGCCGCCTGGCACGATGGAGTGATGGGGAATGCGGAGCTGCGGTCGATCCATGTTCATCCGGTCAAGGCACTCCGGGGCTTCTCTCCCCGGGAGGCTCAGGTGGAGCCTTGGGGGCTGGCCGGAGACCGACGCTGGGCGCTGATCGACGACGGGGGAAAGGTCGTCACGCAACGCGAGCACCCGCGTCTCGCACTGGCCGCCGCCGAGCTTCTGCCCGGCGGCGGTGTTCGTCTGTCCGCGCCCGGCCTGGACCCGCTGACCGTGCCCGTTCCGAAGCCGGTCGCCACCGTGGCGACGGAAATCTTCGGCACCAAGGTGGACGCGGTGCCGGCCTCGGACGCCGCGCAGGTGTGGTGCGGCGCATATCTGGGGTTCGGGGTCCGTCTCGTCCACATGGACGATCCCGCCACACGCCGCCCCGTCGACCCCGAGTACGGACTTCCCGGTGAGACGGTCGGCTTCGCCGACGGCTATCCACTGCTGCTGACCTCCGAGGCCTCCCTGGACGCCCTCAACTCCCTGGTCGCGCAAGGCGATCACCCCACCGAGGGGCCACTGCCCATGAACCGGTTCCGGCCCAACGCGGTCGTGGCCGGTACGGCCGCCTGGGCCGAGGACGACTGGTCGCGCGTCGCGATCGGCGATGTCGCTTTCCGGGTCGCGAAGATGTGCGGGCGCTGCGTCGTGACCACCACCGACCAGGGCACCGCCGAGCGCGGCAAGGAGCCGTTGCGCGCCCTGGCCCGGCACCGCCGTATCGGCGGCAGGCTCGTCTTCGGCCAGAACCTGGTGCCCCTGTCCACGGGCACGATCCGCGTCGGTGATCCGGTCCGGATTCTCGCGTAGGCGGAGATCCCCGATGGGGGTACGGGCCGGGAACCCTCCCCGTGGGCCCGGTCGTTGAGATCCCGTGAGAAGTTCATGAGAGACCCCGGGAGAGGTGATTTCGCTCTCTCTTCGACGCCGGTCTCGCGTGAACGGCTCTTCCAGGGGTTATCACGGAGCGGGAAGGGGGTGCGGGACGGTGGGAGCAATCAGGGGCCTGTGGCGCTGGCGGCGCAATCCTCTGCGTCGCGCGACCGATCTGGTCGAGGCCTGGCTGGCCCTCGTGGTCCTGCTGCTGGTCCTGGTCGCCGCACCCTTGATCGGTTCGCTCGTCGGTGCCGTCGCGCAGGACACCCTGCAGCGGTCGGTGCGCGAGCAGCGCGCGGACCGGCACGTCGTGACGGCCACGGTGGTCAAGAAGCTGAAGGGGGCCGAGCTGGACCCCGACCCCGACTCGGCCACCGCGCGGGACGTGCGCACCCGGGTCCTCGCCGACTGGACCGCGCCGGACGGCACCGTCCAGCACGGCGCGGTGATGGCAAGCCTCAACAGCCCTCACACGGGCGACCACTTCAAGGTCTGGACGGACGTGCACGGCCGCATGGTGGCCCGCCCGCTCGACTCGGCCACGGCGACGACGCACGCCGTGCTCGCCGGGTTCGGTGCGGCGCTGCTGACCGCCGGGCTCGTCGACAGCGGCCGACGGTTCGTGCTGTGGCGCATGGTCCGCCGCAGGTACGCGCGTTGGGACCGGGCGTGGGAGCGGGCGGGCCCGGACTGGGGCCGGACCGGCACCGGCAGCTGACAGCCTTCCGGCTCTGGTCAACCCACCGCCCGCCCGCACGCTACGGTGGACCGGCGAAGGCTTCGGCATCAACCCGCGTACCACGAGGTGGGGGCACAGCAGCGCCATGGCACAGGGCACGGTCCAGGTGACGCACACCGGCACATCGCGGTGGCGGCGCCGCACAGGTGAGTACGCGTCGCTCGCCGCCGCCCTGGAGGCCGCGGCCGAGGGCGACGTACTGACCGTCGCTCCCGGCACCTACCGGGAGAACCTCGTCGTGCAGCGGTCGGTGACCCTGCGCGGCCCCGAGGGTTCGCCCGGCTCGGTGCGCATCGCGCCCCTGGACGGCGTGCCGTTGACCGTGCGCGCCTCGGCGATCGTCCAGGACCTGCATGTCGAGGGCCAGGACTCGGCCGCGCCCGCGCTCCTTGTCGAGGACGGGACACCGGAGTTGACGGATCTGCGGATCGTCACGCGCTCGGCGTCCGGCATCGAGGTGCGCGGCGGTGCCCGCCCCACCGTGCGGCGCTGCACGGTCGACAACCCGGCCGGCATCGGGATCGCCGTACTCGACGGCGGTGGCGGGGTGTTCGAGGAGTGCGAGGTCGTCTCGGCCAGCCAGGCGGGCGTCGCGGTCCGCGCCGGCGGCCACCCGCGCCTGGAGCGCTGCCGCATCCACCACGCCTCGGGGGTGGGTCTGTCCGCGACAGGCGAGAACTCCTCGCTGGAGGCGGTGGGTTGCGAGGTCTACGAGACGCGCGGCAGCGGCGTCCAGATCACTGCCCGGGCCACCGCGCACCTCACCGACTGCGATGTGCACCGTACGGCCGCGGACGGCGTCACGCTCGACACGGACGCGGTGCTGACACTCGCCGACTGCCGTATCCACGACATCCCGGAGAACGCGGTCGACCTGCGCTCCCGTTCGGTGCTGACGCTGACGCGGACGACTGTGCGTCAGTTCGGGCGCAACGGACTGTCGGTGTGGGACCCGGGCACGCGCGTGGACGCCAACCAGTGCGAGATCTTCGACAGCACGGGCGACTATCCGGCGGTGTGGGTCAGCGACGGCGCGACCGTGGTCCTCGACTCCTGCCGCGTGCACGACGTACCGGACGCGCTGTTCGTGCTCGACCGCGGTTCGCGCGCGGACGTCGTCGACAGTGACATCTCCCAGGTGCGCAACACTGCCGTGTCGGTGAGCGACGGCGCGACCGCGCAGCTCGACGACTGCCGGATCCGGGACGCCGCCACGGGTGCCTGGTTCCGCGACCACGGCAGCGGCGGCACCCTGAACAACTGCACGGTGGACGCCACCCAGACCGGCGTGATCGTCACCAAGGGCGCCGACCCCACCATCGAGCGCTGCACGGTCGACTCCCCCGCCGAGGCCGGTTTCTACGTCTCCGCGGGCGGCCGGGGCACCTTTCAGGGCTGCCGGGTGACGGGCAGCGGCGGCTACGGCTTCCATGTCATAGACGGTTGTCGTACGACGCTCAAGAAGTGCCGTACGGAGCGATGCGCGCGTGGTGGTTACGAGTTCGCGGACGCCGGACCGGACGCGGGGCCCGGCACGGGACCCGTCGTCGAGGACTGCACCAGCGACGAGAGCGGCCTCAAGCAGCCCACCGCCCATGAGACGGCCGTGGAGACGGCGAGCCGGTCGAGCAGTGTGCTGGGCGCGATCCCCGGCCAGCGCACCGCCGAACGGGAGCCCCTGATCACCGCGCCGGAGCCGGAGAAGGAGTCCCGCACCTCCAAGGCGGTCCTCGGTGAACTCGACGGGCTGGTCGGCCTGGACAGCGTCAAGCGCGAGGTGCGTTCCCTCATCGACATGATCGAGGTGGGCCGGCGCCGCCGGCAGGCCGGCCTCAAGGCGGCCTCCGTCAAACGGCACTTGGTCTTCACCGGCTCCCCCGGCACCGGCAAGACGACGGTTGCCCGGCTCTACGGCGAGATCCTCGCCTCGCTCGGTGTCCTGGAGAAGGGGCATCTCGTCGAGGTGTCCCGGGTCGACCTGGTCGGCGAGCACATCGGCTCCACGGCGATCCGCACCCAGGAGGCCTTCGACAAGGCGCGCGGCGGGGTGCTCTTCATCGACGAGGCCTACGCGCTCTCCCCGGAGGACTCCGGCCGCGACTTCGGCAAAGAGGCCATCGACACCCTCGTGAAGCTGATGGAGGACCACCGGGACGCGGTCGTGGTGATCGTCGCGGGCTACACGGCCGAGATGGAGCGGTTCCTGTCCGTCAACCCCGGTGTGGCGTCCCGCTTCTCACGGACCATCACCTTCAGCGACTACAACCCCGAGGAACTGCTGAGGATCGTCGAGCAGCAGGCCGAGGAGCACGAGTACCGGCTGGCCGAGGGCGCCTCCGAGGGACTCACGAAGTACTTCACCGCGATCCCGAAGGGCGCCGCGTTCGGCAACGGCCGTACGGCGCGGCAGACCTTCGAGGCGATGGTGGAGCGGCATGCGAGCCGGGTCGCCCAGGTCGAGGAACCGAGCACGGACGACCTGACCCTGCTCTACGCGGACGACCTGCCCGAGCTGCCCTGAGGCGGCACCTCGGGCCGGAGCCGGGCCAGCAGCCGCTCCCGTTCCACGGCGAACGCCGGGTCGGCCTGGTAGTCGGAGTGGCCCAGGATCGGGGCAGGCAGCGGGTGTTGGGCGGTACGGCCGTACTCCAGCGGATCCTTGAGGGGGCCGTGGTCCACCTCGGCGCCGCAGTCGCCGGTCAGGCGCACCGGGCCGCCGATGGGGTCGGTGAGCCGGTACAGATTGCGCCAGCAGTCGACCTCTTGGTGCAGGCGGCTGAGCGCGGCCGGTCCGAAGTGGGCGGGGAACCAGCGGCCGTAGAGACGCTCCAGGGGTGAGCCGTAGGTCAGGAGGGCTACTCGCTTTCGCTGGGCAGGTTTGAGTTGCCAGGCCGCGGCGGCGGCCAGGACGCTGCCCTGGGAGTGGCCGGAGATGACGAGCCGGCCGCCGGTGGCGCGGGTCCAGGTGGCGATCCGCCAGGTCAGGTCCGGGACCGCGCGCTCGGCGTAGCAGGGCGGCGCGAAGGGGTGGGCGGCACGCGGCCAGAAGGTGCCGACGTCCCACAGGATGCCGATGGTGCGCCGCGCGGAGGCGTCCTTGTAGGCGCGCCTGCCCCAGGTGACGAAGAGGATGAAGCCGAGCCCGATCAGCCAGGAGCCGAGGCCCTGGCAGGTCTCGGCGGCGCCGTGCACCAGGGCCTGGCCCCCCTCCCCTGCCCGCGACGGTGTCCTGTCGGTCGTGAAGGCGCCGACCAGCGCTCCGGCGCCCAGGAGCAGGGTGGCGGTGGCGGTGACGGCGACGAGGAGGGGGCCGCGGTCGGTGAGTGTGGCCATCGCGCGCGTGCTCGCGATCCGGGCGGTGCGCGCCCGGTCCTTGCGTCCGCCCGGGTAGTCGAGCGCCACGGCGGCCAGTTCGCCGCGGCGCAGCCGCCAGGTGCGGTGGCCGAGTACGGCGCAGAGGGCCACTACGACGACCAGGAGCACCGGGATCACCGAGGCCTGCCAGGTGAGCAGGACGGGCGGGCCCGCGATGGAGGTGCCGGTGCCGTCCAGCCAGTCGGAGACCCGCTGGGACACCCCGCCGGACATCACACCGCCCAGGGCGCAGGCCAGCATCGCGACGGCCGGTCCGCCGAGGCCGCGCATCGCGGCGCGCGGGTCGGGGTGGGTGCGGTGCAGCAGGTGGGCGACGGCCGCGAGGGCGATCACCAGCAGGCCCTGGACCAGGGCGATTCCACCGAAGACGGGGTCTCCCGGCAGCCGCCCGGACGACTCCCATCCCGGACGCGACCAGCCGGCGTACAGCAGGGCGAGGGCGAGCAGCAGGAGCGCGCCGAGCGGCAGGCGTCGTACGAGGCGGCGGTCCAGGGCCTGGTCGAGGCGGTGCTCGCTGCGGCCTCGGCGGCACACGACGTAGACCACGACGAGGGCGAGTCCGGCGAGCGCGGCCTCCAGGAGCGCGCCGAGGCCGGCCAGTGAGTGGGAGCCGTCGGGTCCGCGGTCGAAGCGGGCCGCCGAGACGGTGACGGCGGCGGCGACCGTCAGGAGGCCGGCCGCCGTGTGGGCGGCGCGGAGCCGGGCTACCAGGCGGCGGCCGTACCAGAAGCCGGGGCGGCCCAGGGCACTGCTGTCGGGCTCGTCGTCGGGTTCGGCTCTGCGGGGCATCGGCTGCTGGGACTCGTACTCGCTCCAGGTGCGGCGCGAGAGGTACCAGAGGAGGACGGTCAGCGCGGTCGGCACCAGGGCGGCGAGCGCGAGGCGGCGGCCGGGGCGGCTCCACCAGCTGTCGTGCGACACGGCGGGCGACAGGAAGCCCAGCCAGGAGTGGCGCTCGGCGCACGCGCGCGTGCCCGCGCACTGCCAGGCGGCGAGATCGAGGGCGACCTCGCAGGCCGCCGCCACGAGCAGCACGGTCAGGGTGAGTCCCGCGAGCCGCACCAGCAGGCCGTAGAAGCGCACCGTCCGTTTCCGGTCGCGGGCGGTGGGGCGCATCCAGTGCGCGAGGTTGACGACCATGAACGGCAGCAGCAACAGCCACAGGGCACGGGTGCCGTTGCCGGAGGTCAGGTTGCACCAGACGTATGCCTCGCGGATCGGTCCGGCGCGGCCGTCGGCGGTTCTGGACTCGGCGTCGACGTCGGCGGTGCGCCGGAAGACGGCCGCCGTGTCGTCGCCGGTGATCCGCACCGTACGCGGATCACCGAGCATGTCCTCGGGTGTGGCGCCGCCGACTCCGTGGACCAGGAGTTCCAGGGCGGGTTCGGTCCGGTCGGGCCGTCCGGCGGGCTCGTCGGCCCCGCTCGTGACGGCATGTTCCTGCACACGCTCCACTGTTCGCACATCCCCCGTGACGTACCGTCTGACTGTGTTCGCGTGCCCACCAGGATCGCCCCTTTCGGCGCGTCGCACACGCCCTGTCACCGAATCTCCCCGATCCGTGTGACGACAGGGGGGACGGATGAGGCCCCGATGACATGTGCGCGTCGGGACAGGCGATGGCGCAGTGCTTGCGGGGGCGTGCGAGGATGGGACGTCCGCGCACCGCAGCCGGGACGAAGGTCCTGCTCCGAGCCGGTGCGCCGGACGGTCGGACGGGTTGAGGCGAAAGGACCGGAGCGTACGTGAGTGAGAATCAGAACCTCCTCGCGGAGCAGCGGCGCGCCCTGATCCTCGACGAGGTCCGGCGCCGCGGCGGCGTCCGCGTCAACGAACTGACCCGCAAGCTCGGCGTGTCGGACATGACCGTCCGCCGCGACCTCGACGCGCTGGCCCGTCAGGGAGTCCTGGAGAAGGTGCACGGCGGGGCGGTGCCGGTCGTCGAGGCGAGCACGCACGAGCCGGGCTTCGAGGCGAAGTCGGGTCTTGAACTGACCGCCAAGGAGGACATCGCGCGGGCCGCGGCGGAACTGGTCGCGCCGGGCACGGCGATCGCGCTCTCGGGCGGTACGACGACGTACGCGCTGGCGCACCACCTGCTCGAGGTTCCCGATCTCACCGTGGTCACCAACTCGGTGCGGGTGGCGGACGTCTTCCACGCGGCGCAGCGCACCTCGGGGCAGCGGCAGGGCGCGGCGACGGTCGTCCTGACCGGCGGGGTGCGGACTCCCTCCGACTCGCTGGTGGGCCCGGTGGCCGACCAGGCGATCGCGGCGCTCCACTTCGACATGCTCTTCCTCGGTGTCCACGGCATATCGGTCGAGGCCGGGCTGTCCACGCCGAACCTCGCGGAGGCCGAGACCAACCGCAGGCTCGTGCAGTCCGCGCGGCGGGTCGTGGTGGTCGCCGACCACACCAAGTGGGGGACGGTGGGCCTGAGTTCGTTCGCCGCGCTGGAGCAGGTCGACACGCTGGTGACGGACGCGGGGCTGCCGGCCGAGGCGCGCGAGGACATCGCGGAGCATCTGCGGCGGCTCGTGGTGGCGGGCGAACCCGACGACGAGGACGACATCTGACGGGACGGGGCAGACATCTGACGGATCGCCAGTTATTGTGACGTCGCTTCGGTCAACTTCCCTTCTCAGTCAAGGGGGTTCGCGTCCATGGCTAACCGTCTCCGCCCCGTCGGGCTCGACTTCATCGAAACCGCTCCGGTACGGCTGATCTTCGCGCAGGAGATGTCGGCAGCGCCGGACGCCGTCTTCCATGCCCTCAACGACGATGTGCCCGGGTGGGCCGAGTGGTTCGCGGCCGTGACCCGGGCCGAGTCGATCGACGACGGTGCCGGGCGCGACATCCGGCTCAAGGGTGGCGGCCACTTCCGGGAGACGGTGATCGCCGCGAAGGAGGCGGAGGTGTACGCGTATCGGGTCGACGTCACGAATGCGCCGGGGGCGCTGGCGTTGGCTGAGGAGTGGCGACTGGTCCCTGCGGGGGGCGGGACGCGGGTTCAGTGGACGTTTGCTGCGGATGGGAACGCCGCGTTTCGGGGAATTGCGCGGTTGGCTCGGCCTGGGTTGGGGCGGGCGTTCAAGGGGGCGGTGCTCGCATTGGATCGGCGGTTGAAGCACTAGGTTGCGTTGGCCGTCGGTCGTCTGCAGGTTCGTTGTGGCTCGTCACGCAGTTCCCCGCGCCCCTGGCGGGGCGCTTCAGTTGGGGCTGGACCATAGTCCCGTCTTCAGCAATGATCCGATCGCCTCGCTGTACGGCGTGATGTCCAGGCCCTGTTCCGTCAGCCATGTGTCCGAGTAGTACTTGTCCAGGTAGCGGTCGCCCGGGTCGCACAACAGGGTTACCACGCTGCCTTGCCGGCCCGCCGCCACCATCTCGGCGATGATCTTCAGGGCGCTCCAGAGGCCGGTGCCGGTGGAGCCGCCCGCCTTGCGGCCGATGGCTTGTTCCAGTGCTCGTACGGCGGCGACGCTGGCCGCGTCCGGGACCTTCATCATGCGGTCGACGGCCCCGGGCACGAAGCTCGGTTCCATCCGAGGGCGGCCGATGCCCTCGATACGGGAGCCGCAGTCGCAGGTGACGTCCGGATCGCCGGTGGTCCAGCCCTCGAAGAAACAGGAGTTCTCCGGGTCGGCGACACAGATCAGGGTGTCGCGCTGCGTGTAGTGGACGTAGCGCGCGAGGGTCGCCGAAGTGCCGCCGGTGCCGGCCGTGGCGACGATCCACGCGGGCTCCGGGAAACGCTCCAACTCCAGCTGGCGGAAGATGGATTCGGCGATGTTGTTGTTGCCGCGCCAGTCCGTGGCCCGCTCCGCGTAGGTGAACTGGTCCATGTAGTGGCCGCCGGTCTCCACCGCCAGGGCGGCCGACTCCTCGTACATCTTGCGTGAGTCGTCCACGAAGTGGCACCGGCCGCCGTGGAATTCGATGAGGCGGATCTTCTCGGCGCTGGTCGTGCGCGGCATGACCGCGATGAAGGGGACGCCGATCAGCTTGGCGAAGTATGCCTCGGAGACGGCGGTGGAGCCGCTGGAGGCCTCGATCACCGGGCGGGTGGGCCGGATCCAGCCATTGCACAGGCCGTAGAGGAAGAGCGAGCGGGCCAGGCGGTGTTTGAGGCTGCCCGTCGGGTGGGTCGACTCGTCCTTCAGATAAAGGTCGATGCCCCACTGTTCGGGCAGCGGGAAGCGGAGGAGATGGGTGTCGGCGGAGCGGTTGGCGTCGGCCTGGACCTTGCGGACGGCTTCTTTCAGCCAGCTCCGGTAGGCGGCGTCACTGCGGTCGACATCGAGGGTGACACCGGTCGGGGCCTGTGGGGTGGTGCTCACGGCGGGGCTCCTTACGCTTCGCGCCGACTGCGTCCCGCGCGGCCGGCACCTCGATCATATGCACCTTCCGCACGCTCCTCACCTGCATAAACAAGCCTTTGGGAAGGTCAAAGGCACCCCTGGGGAGCGATCACGGCGAATCCTGGGGGGCGCATTTATGCGAGTGCTCCGGGTACTCACCGTGACCGGGTCGTGCGTACTGGTGCTCGACGCCCGGTGCGGGCAGACTGCACCGGAGCGGGACGAACGTCCTGAACGGGGGCGCACACTGGATCACGAGATGTCCTGGACCAAGGGGGCGGGGAAGCATGGCGGAGCCGGAGTTCACGGCCACGGGCGTGCGGATCGGGAAGCGACTGCGGTCACTCACCCGGGCCGGACAGGTCCGGATCAACGACGGCAGGCTGGAGTTGCTCACCAGCTACGGCAGTGAGATCGACAGCGCGCCGGTGCAGGCGGTACGCGCGTCGAAACCCTGGTTCGCCCCGGAGGACCGGGCGCTGGCCGACCTGAACGGCAATCGGTACCTGTTGACGCTCGGCGAGCACGACCCCGCGCCGGGGCAGCCCGGTCCCCCTGCGGCACGTCGGTTCATCGAGGCCGTGCGCAAGGCGGCCGGGCGCGGGGGCGGCTGACTCACCGGTGCCGGGCGTCGCGAGCAGGCGGCGCAGGGCGGCAGCCGACCGTGGCGCGAGCAGGCGGCGAAGAGCGCCGGCCGATCGGCGCCGCGGGCGGGCGGTGATGAGCGGCGAGTTGCGGGACCGCCACCCCTGCGTCACTCTGGTCTCACGTCACTCTGGGTTTACCGGCGATAACGCTGCGAACCAGCCGCCGGGCACGACAGCAGGCGGCCTATTTCCCTCGACCAGCCTGCTGGATCCGAACTCCGTGTTCTTCCGGGCCTCTCGTCGGGGAGTCGCAGCCGTGATCACTCACCCAAGCAGGCACTGCGCGGTAGAGCTCCAAGCCCTGCCGTCGCGGATCGGCCAGGTCCGCAGAATCGTATCTGCGCAGTTGCGCTACTGGCATCTCGATCCACTCATAGACCGGGCGGCGCTCGGTGTGACAGAGCTCCTGACCAACGTCCACCGGCACGCCCAGCCCGACAAGACGTGCACCGTCGAGATCGAGCTGCTGCTCGACCACCTCGTCGTCTCCGTGCACGACCACGATCCCCGACTCCCGGTGGCCGGCGACATCTCCGACGTCGCGGCGACTGCCACGTGTGGGCGGGGGCTTGCGATGGTGGCCGCCGTCAGCGAGAGCTGGGGGGTGCGGCCGGAGGGGGAGACCGGGAAGGTTGTCTGGTTCATGCTTTCGGCCACTCCGGCGGCAGCATCTGCGGCGGCAACGGCATCAACGCCGGGAGCTGTTCGGCCGGTGCGTCGCGTGGGGGTGGGTGCGGGTGCGGATGCGGAGAAGCCTGCGCCGCGGTTCGTCAGTGACGTTGAGCTTCCGGACGAACACCGGTCCCAGCACGCTCCCGCCCGGTCGGCCGTTGCCGGTTGATCGGGCGGTGATTTGGGTTGGGGGCTAGGGGGGGCTTGGGGGCTGGCTGGGCCGGGGGTGGGTAGGTGCCGTTCGCACCTCTTTTGGTTCGGTCGGCGCGTGGGGACAGTGACGGTTGGTGGACCCTTGCCCGGGCTACTCCGTGGCGATGGCGCGCAGTAGGTCGAGATGTGCGGCTCGGCGGGCTGGGCGGAGGCCTGCGAGTGCGCCTGCTGTCACGCCTGCCAGTGCCACCAGGAGGAGTTGCAGGGGTGGGATGGAGAAGGCGAAGGTGCTGTCGCTTGCGCCGTCCGAGGCCTTCACCAGGACCCAGCCCAGGAAGGCGCCGAGGGTGAGGCCGCCCAGTGTGCCGAAGGCGGCTACCAGGACCGACTCCCAGCGGATCATGGCCCTCAGCTGGGGGCGGGTCTGGCCCACGGCCCTCAACAGGCCCAGTTCTCGGGTGCGTTCGTGGATCGCCAGGGTCAGTGTGTTGGCGATGCCGAGCAGGGCGATCAGGACGGCAAGGGCGAGTAGTGCGTAGACGAGGGTGAGCATCATGTCGATGCCGCCTGCCGAGGACTGGGCGTATTCGTGGCGGGTCTGGACCTGTGGGTTGCCGTAGCGCGCTGCGATCTTCTCGACCGCGGTCTTGCCCGTCGCCGTGCTCACGCCGTTCTTGAAGGACACGGCGACCAATGTGTCGGAGTCCTGGGTGCGGTGTGGGGCCCAGGCTGCTCGGGTGATGACGTAGTCGCCGGCGAGTTCGGACCGGCCGTAGACCGCGCGGACCGTGAAGGTCTGCTTCTTGCCGTCGGTGAAGGTGAGTTGGGCCCTGCTGCCGGTGGTGAGGTGTCGGCGGTCCGCTTCTGCGCGTGTGACGGCAATGCCGTCGGTGCCCAGGGTGCTCAGGGAGCCCTGGAGCCTGCCCAGGTCGAAGGTGCGGGCCAGGGCGTTGGGGTCCGTCACCGTCAATGCCCTTCCCCTGCCGTTGACTTCGGCCACTCCTCGGCCCAGTCCGACCGCTGTGTCCACTTCGGGCAACCTGCCGACAGCTCCTGCCAGTCGAGGGCTCAGTCCGCTGCCGCCCGCGCCGAAGGAGGGGGTGCTGACCGCTACGTCCCCGGCGAAGGAGTGCGACACGGTCTGGTTCATCGTGGCCTTCAGCGAGGCGCCGAAGACTGTGAAGAGCGATACGACGGCTACGCCGATCATCAGCGCGCTCGCGGTGGCGGCCGTGCGGCGGGGGTTGCGCAGGGCGTTGCGCCTGGCCAGGCCGCCGGTGATGCCGCGCAGTCGGTCCAGGGGGCTGCCCAGCGCGCGTACTGCCGTGGAGGAGGCGACCGGGCCCAGGACCACGAAGGCGACCAGGACCAGCAGCGCTCCAAGTCCCGCCAGCAGCAGGGACGGTGAGACCAGTACGCCGGTGAGTGTCACGGCGAGTGCCAGGGTGGCCAGGATTGTTCCGGTGAGTGCTCGGGACTGGGATGCGCCTGACTCGTCCACGGCCGTTTCGCGGAGTGCGGCCAGGGGGGCGGTGCGGCCCGCGCGGATGGCCGGCATGAGGGCGGAGGCCAGGCAGACGATCGCGCCCACCAGAAGGGGCAGGGCGAGTGAGAGCGTGTGGATCACCAGGTCGCCGTCCGGGAAAGGGAATCCGATTGCCGGGAACAGTGCCTGGAGTCCGGCCGCTATGCCGATGCCGCCCGCGAGGCCCGCTGCCGACGCGGTCACGCCTACGACGCTCGCCTCGGTGACCGTGGCCGCGGTGACCTGGCGGCGGGAGGCGCCGAGGGCCCGCAACAGGGCGTTCTCGCGGGTGCGTTGGGCGATGACGATGGCGAAGGTGTTGTGGATGGAGAAGGTCGCGACCAGCAGGGCGATGCCGGAGAAGACCAGGAGGAGCGTGGTGAAGACCGTCAGGAATTGGGAGGAGATCATGTCCGTGTTCTCCTGCGCCGACTCCTGGCCCGTGATGGCTTCAACTCCCCTGGGGAGTACAGGAGTCAAGCGGTCGACCAGTTGTCGCTGACTCAGGCCGGGGCCTGCGCGCACACTGATGCTCGATGCCTCGCCGGGCCTGGCGGTGAGGTACTTCTCGGCGTCGGCCTGGGTCATGCCGGTGAAGGTCACCTGGGCCATGCCGTCCTCGCCGCCGAAGGTCGCGAGGCCGACGATCGTCACCTTGACGGGGTCCGGAGTGCGCAGCGTCGTCGTGTCGCCGATCTTCAGGTGGCCCTTGTCGGCGGCACCCCGGTTGACGACGACCTCGCCGGAGGCGGTGGGAGTGCGGCCCTCGGCCAGACGGTACGGGTTGAGTTTCGGGTCGGTGATCCAGTTGCCGGCGAGGGTGGGCGGACCCTTGCCGCCGATCGCCTCGCCGTTGGCGCCGACGAGTTGGCCCGCGCCCTGGATGCTGGGGGCGGCGGCCGCGACGCCGGGTACCTGGGCGATGGTCTTTGCCAGGGATGTGCTCACCGGTTGCCGTACGCCCTGGCTCTCGCCGGGGGTCGTGATGGCGTCGGCGCTGCGGACCACGGCGTCCGTGCCGCTGGTGGCGTCGCCGAACATGGTGTCGAAGCCGGCGCGCAGGGTGTCGCCCATGACGAGGGTCCCGGCGAGGAAGGCGACCCCCAGGAACACGGCGAGGAACGTACCGGCGAAGCGCCTTTTGCGGGCCCGCAGGGAGGACATGCTCAGGCGTACGGACGCGTTCACGACCTCACCTCGAGGGCCTTGAGCCGGTCCAGCACCCTGTCGGCCGTGGGGGAATCCATACGGTCCACCAGTCGTCCGTCGGCGAGGAAGACGACCTCGTCGGCGTGGGCGGCGGCGACCGGGTCGTGGGTGACCATGACGACCGTGCGGTCCGTCTGACGTACGGCACGGCGGAGCAGGCCGAGGACCTCGCCGCCGGAGCGGGAGTCGAGGTTGCCGGTCGGCTCGTCGGCGAAGACGACCTCGGGGCGGCCGGCGAACGCCCTTGCCACGGCGACGCGTTGCTGCTGGCCGCCGGAGAGTTCGGACGGGCGGTGGTGGAGGCGGTCGCGCAGGCCGACGACGTCGACGAGTTCGTCGATCCAGTCGTGGTCGCCGCTGGTTCCGGAGAGGTCCAGGGGGAGGGTGATGTTCTCGGCGACGGTCAGGGTCGGGATCAGGTTGAAGGCCTGGAAGACGAAGCCGACGCGGTCGCGGCGGAGGAGGGTGAGGCGACGGTCGTCGAGCGCGCCGAGTTGCGTGTCGCCGATGCAGGCGGCGCCGGAGGTGAGCGTGTCGAGTCCGGCGGCGCAGTGCATCAGGGTGGATTTGCCGGAGCCGGAGGGGCCCATGATCGCGGTGAAGCGGCAGGCCGGGAAGTCGACGCTCACCCCGTCCAGGGCCCGAACGGCGGTGTCGCCGACGCCGTACACCTTCACGGCGTCGACGACCCGCGCGGCCGTGCGGGTGGTGGTCGCGGTGGTCATGCCGGGCCGCCGCCCTTGCCGACGCGGCCGAACTGCTCGTCCAGGACGGACAGCCGGCGCCAGTACTCGTCCTCGTCGATCTCGCCGGAGGCGAAGCGGCGGCCGAGGACGGCGAGCGGGGAGTCGCCGGTGGGGCGGGGGTCGGACATCGCGCGCCACGGGCCGACGCGACCGCGCCAGGCGGTGCGGCGGAGCAGGGTCACCACGCCGACCACCACGGCCGCCCAGATCAGCGGGAAGAACAGGATCCACGGGCCGGGGCCGCCGCCGCTCCAGTTCGCCAGAGTCTGCATGTCGATTCATCTCCTCGGAGTTGAGCCCCCGGTGGGGCTTCCGGTGATGTATCGAGACTGGCTCCGGAGAGGGGGTCGGGTCGTCGTACGGCCAGCGGCAGTGTGTGTACCTCCCGGGGAGTACGCGGGTTCGTTCCGGCTGCTCCTTAAGTTCTCGACTTTTGTAACTACTAGTATGTACAGTCCTTGTATGAGCACCCCGGAGCGGTTGATCGAGTCCACCCGCGAGTTGCTGTGGGAGCGCGGCTATGTGGGGACCAGCCCCAAGGCGATCCTGGAGCGCGCGGGCGCGGGGCAGGGCAGCATGTACCACCACTTCAAGGGCAAGCCGGATCTGGCGCTGGCCGCGATCCGTCGGACGGCCGAGGAGTTGCGGGCTGCCGCGGCGGGAGTACTCGACGGGCCGGGCACACCGTACGAGCGGATCGAGGCGTATCTGCGGCGTGAGCGCGATGTGCTGCGCGGGTGCCCGGTCGGGCGGCTGACCATGGACCCGGACGTGATCTCCAGCCCCGAGTTGCGCGAGCCGGTGGACGAGACCCTGGACTGGATCCGTGAGCGGCTCGCCGGAATCGTCGAAGAGGGCAAGGAGCAGGGGCAGTTCGGGGCGGAGCTGGACGGTGAGGAGATCGCGGCGACGATCCTCGCGACCGTGCAGGGCGGGTATGTCCTGGCCCGCGCGTCCGGTTCACCGGGCGCGTTCGACGCGGGTGTCCGGGGGCTGCTCTCCCTGCTCTCTCCCATGTCTCCTATGTCTCCCATGTCTCTCATGTCCCTCCGATAGGAGTCCAGGTACGTGCAGATCACCAGGAAGCGCCCCGACACGCGGCAGGGTCCGGCGGAGAACTTCACCGGCACGGTGTGGCTCGACGAGCTCGCCGCGCCCGGACCACCGTCCCGGATACGGATGTTCAGCGTGCACTTCACGCCCGGCGCGCACACCGCGTGGCACACCCATCCGCACGGCCAGGTGCTGTACGTGACGGAGGGCGAGGGGCTCGTGCAGCGCGAGGGTGGTGCCGTGGAGACGATCCGCGCGGGCGACACCGTGTGGATCGAACCGGGCGAGTGGCACTGGCACGGCGCCGGTCCGCGCACGTTCATGACGCATCTCGCGGTCGTCGAGGCCGCCGAGGACGGCACCACCGCCGACTGGCACGGGCACGTCGACCCGGCGGACTACCCCTCCTGAGGAGGCACTTGATGCACGCCATGCAGTACGAACTCACCCTGCCCGCCGACTACGACATGGGCATCGTCCGGGGCCGTGTCGCGCGGGTCGGGCATCTGCTCGACGACTGGGACGGCCTCGGTTTCAAGACGTATCTGTTGCGTGAGCGCGGGGTGCACGGCTCGCCGGTCAACCAGTACTCGCCGTTCTATCTGTGGAACACGGTGGAGGGCATGAACCGCTTCCTCTGGGGAGGCGCCTTCCAGCGGCTCGCCGACGACTTCGGGCGGCCGGAGGTGCTGGGGTGGACGGGCCTCGCCTACGAGGAGGGCGGCGCCGCCGGCTCGCCCGCCGCCGTCGCCGTGCGCAGCCGGCGGCGGATACCGGAGGGGGTGGAACTGGCCGCGGTCATGGCGGACGCGGTCGGTGAGACCCGGCGGCTGGCCGGGGAGGACGGCGCGGTGCTCGCCGCGGCGGCCGTCGACCCGCGCGGCTGGGAACTGGTGTACTTCTCGCTCTGGGAACTCTGGGAGCAGGACAGGCCGAAGGCCGAGGGGGACGTGTTCCAGGTGCTGCATCTTTCGGCGCCGGGGCGGGGCGCGTTGCCGCGCGGACGGCAGTGGTGAGTGGCGTCGGCGTCGTCCGTACGGTCCTGGGGGATGTCGAACCCGGGGAGCTCGGGGTGTGCGACGCGCACGACCATCTCTTTCTGCGCAGCCCTCAACTCCCCGGCCAGGAACTGGGCGATGCCTCGGCCGCACGCGCCGAGTTGACCGCGTTCCGTTCCCTCGGCGGCGACAGTGTCGTGCAGTGGACGCCGTACGGCATGGGGCGGCGGGTGGCCGATCTGCCCGTGCTGTCGCGGGCCACAGGTGTGCACGTGGTCTGTGCGACCGGGCTGCACCAAGCCGCCCAGTACAGTCCGGAGTTGCTGGAGGGCCTGCGCGGTCGGCTGGCCGAGGTGTTCGTCACCGAGCTGTCGGAGGGCGTCGGGCCGTCCGGTGTCCGTGCCGGGCTCGTCAAGGTCGCGGGCGGCTTCCACGGCCTCGACGCGCACGCCCGGTGGACGATGACCGCGGCGGCCGAGGCGCACCGGGCAACGGGTGCGCCCATCGCCGTCCACCTGGAGATGGGCACGGGCGCACTCGACGTACTGGACCTGCTGTGCGGGGAGTTGGGCGTCGAGCCGCATCGGGTGATCCTCGGTCATCTCAACCGCTCCCCCGACCCCGTGGTCCAGCGGCAGGCCGCCGGCGCGGGCGCCTACCTCACGTTCGACGGCCCGTCCCGGGCCCACCACGCCACGGACTGGCGCATGCCGGACGGAGTGCGGGCGCTGGCCGAGGCCGGTTTCGGCGACCGGCTGCTGCTCGGCGGGGACACGGTGGTCGCGGGCGCCCGCTCGGTGGACGGGGGCCCGGGGATGCCGTATCTGCTGCGGCGGGTCGCGCCACGACTCGCGGTGGAACTGGGCGAGGAGCTGGTGGGGCGCGTCCTCAGGGAGAACCCCGCGCGGGCATTCGCTGTCGACTGGCATTGAGAGCACCCAAGGCCGTCCCCCGGCAGGACTCCTTCGATCCGCTGCCGATGCCGCTCACCGACTTCACCACCCGCGTCCAGCAGGACCGCAAGGGAACCATCAAGGGCCGCACCGTCCAGATGACCGGTTTCGTCACGCCCGGCCGAGGAGGCAGCTCCTGGGACCTGACCCGCATCATGATCTCGTGCTGCGCGGCGGACGCCCAGTCCATCGAGGTGCGGGTCTACGGCATTCCGGCCCTGGCGGCCAACACCTGGGTGACGATCACGGGGACCTGGCACGCGGGCGGAACCCTGGGCACGAGTTCCGCCCCGGCCGCGCTCGACGGCGTCACCGTCGAGAAGGTCGCCAAGCCGGTGAACGCCTACCAGGACGCCCTGCCGTTCCCGACCTCGCGCTGACCCCGCCGCTAGGCCACGGAGATGTCCACGGACGGCCGCAGTTTCGCCGCCGCGGCCAGTGCCTCGTGCATGGGGTGGGTGTCGAAGGCCGTCAACAGGGCTTCGTTCGGGGGGAGTTCGGACGCCGGGTAGGCGATCTGCTCGTAGGCGGCCTGGAAGCGCGGGCCCCAGCGCCGGGTGCCAAGGCGGGCCGTGCGGGAGCAGTTGTCGACCATGTACGCCACATCGCGGGCGTGCATGTAGGGCAGCAGGGAGTCGACCGCCTCGACGACCGACTCGTTGACGATCTCGGACCAGGGGTGGCCGCGCTCGGCGAACTCGTCGACCTGAGCGGTCATCGTCGCCACGAACACCCCGGCGGTGAACGGCTCGACAGGCAGGGCGCGTTCGGCCCTGCGGGCACGGACCTCCGCTCCGGCGGCCCACATGGGTGAGCCGCCGATGCCGCTCATCTCCCGTGCGCCGAGCCGCCGGTCGGCGAGGACGACGCTGCGCAGTTCGGTGCCGTCGGCGACCTCGTCGTAGATCTCGGCGACGATCTCGCGGGCGGGGCCGTAGGTCGCCGAGTACGCGCGGTCGAAGACCTCGCGTCCGGCCGGGTCCAACTCCTCGCGGACGGCGCGGAGTCCGGCGTGCGAGATCGTGCGCGCGATCGGTCCGGTGACGTTCTCGCAGGAGCGCTCGTACGCGGTCACCGGGTCGTCGCCGGACAGGCGGTAGCGCGTGTAGAGGCTCTCGACGATGCCGTGGACGGCACCGAGCAGGATCGCACGCTCGCCGACGATGTCGGAGCGGTACTCGCTCTCCAGGGTGGTGCGGAACGTGTACGGCGAGCCGAGCGCGACCGACCAGCCGAGCGCTCGGTCGGTGGCCCTGCCGTCGGGGTCGGCATGGACGGCGTAACTGCTGTTG
This sequence comes from Streptomyces sp. NPDC050549, assembly GCF_040655035.1. Classification (NCBI taxonomy): domain Bacteria; kingdom Bacillati; phylum Actinomycetota; class Actinomycetes; order Kitasatosporales; family Streptomycetaceae; genus Streptomyces; species Streptomyces sp. NPDC050549. The sequence goes on along the minus strand of NZ_JBFAJD010000011.1, from coordinate 69,423 downwards.
ATTCCGGCGCCGTTGATCTCTGTGCCTTGTTCGTAGAGGCGGCGCACGGAGTCGCCCATGCCCTTGGGGCAGACCGCGATGACGCCGTGTCCGGGCGGGAACTCGCCGCCGGTGGCCCGGAGATGGCCGAGGAGGAAGCCGTGCGAGAGGCCGATGGTGGCACCGGGCCTGAGGGCCGCGAAGATCTCCTCGTGGTGGGCGGCGAGGGCGGCGTCCGCGATGAGGAGGATGACGAGGTCGCTGTCGGCGGTGACGGCGAGCCAGTCGCCGAGCGTGCCGTCCTCCTCGGTGAAACCGTGGGCGCGGGCGTCGGCGGCGGACGCCGAGCCGGGGCGCAGGCCGACGCTCACCCGGATGTCCGTACCGGCGAGGGAGTCGCGCAGGTTGCGGGCCTGGGCGCGGCCCTGTGGGCCCCAGCCGATGACGCCGATGCGGCGGACACCGGCGAAGGCCTGCGGGAGCAGCGGGAAGAGGTGCCGGCCGCCGCGCAGGATGGTCTCCGTGCCGCCGGGCACGTCCATCGTTTCGAGGGTGAAGACGGCGGAGGTGTGCGTGGTCGAGGTCATGGTCGAGTTGTAGGCTCCGGGCGAGTGTTGCGGCAAGCGCAATCCGTGCATCGGACTGTTGCGAGAAGTGAAAGGGGCAGTTCACGGGATGCGGGACAACCGGCGGGAGCTGCAACTTTTCCTGCATCTGGCGCAGACGCTGAACTTCGGGCGGACGAGTCTCGACTGTCATGTGAGTCCGGCGACTCTGACGCGGACCGTTCAGCGGCTGGAGGCCGACCTCGGGCACCGGTTGTTCGACCGTGGGGCGCGTGGGGTGTCGTTGACGGCGGAGGGGCACCGGTTCCGTGAATACGCCGTCCAGGCACTGGAGTTGTGGCGTGCCTACCGGGAGGAGCATCCCGACCCGGCCGAACTCACCGGCCGTCTCGCCCTGTTCGCCACGGTGACCGCCTGCCAGGCCCTGCTGCCCGACCTGTTGGCGCCGTTCCGGGCCGCGCATCCGCAGGTGCGGCTCGATCTGCGCACCGGTGACGCGGCGGCGGCGCTGGCCCGGCTCGACGAGGGCGAGGTGGACGTGGCGCTCGCCGGCATCCCGGTGCGGCTGCCGGAGCCGCTGGTGAGCCGGACGGTCGCGGTGACCGAGCTGGTGCTCGTCACCGCCCGCGACCGTCCCGATCCGAAGCTCGACGGCCCGTTCGTCCTGCCGCACCGGGGTCTGGTCCGGGAGGCGGCCGACCGCTGGTTCCGGGCCCGGGGCACGACACCGGACGTGGTCTGCGAACCGGACGGCCACGAGGGGCTGTTGACGCTCGTCGCGCTGGGCTTCGGGACCGGGGTGGTGCCCCGGCTGGTGCTGGAGTGCAGTGCCGTAAGGGAGCGGCTGGCGGTGGTCGCGGCGGATCCCGCGCCGGAGCCGCTCCCGATCGGGCTGTGTGTACGGCGGGCGGACCTGCGCCGCCCGCTGGTGGCGACGCTGTGGAGCCTCACGGCTCCCTGCCAGGACCGGCCCGCCCGAGCCGCCGGCAGGGCATGTCCGAACAGGTCCTAGTCGAGGTCCACCGGACCGTCGTCCTTCTTGTCGTCCTTCTTGGCCGGGAGTTGGAGCAGGTTCTTGACGTCGTCGCCGGAGCGGCGGCCGTCGTTGTCCGCGTTGCCCAGGTTGCCCCGGACCGAGTCGAGGATCGTGAGGCCCTGCGAGACCAGGCCGGCCGCGATCTCGCCGAGGCCGTCGGCGCCGTTGAGGACGTTGACGTTGGCGCCGGCGAGGCCGCCTGCCGCTTCCTTCACGATCTGCGGGAGCTGGTCGATCAGCATGCGGTCGAGCGCGACCCGGTCGTAGGAGGCCGCCGCCTCGGCCTGGATCTTCATGCGCTCGGCCTCGGCGATGGCGAGCAGCTTGATCCGCTGGGCCTCGGCCTCGGCCGGCTTGACGATCTCGGCGACGAGCTGCTGCTGGCGCAACTCGGCCTGGCGCTGGGCCAGTTCGGTCTGCGCGGCCAGCACTTCCTGCTGGGCGTGGGCCTGCGCCAGCGGTCCGGCCTGCGCGGCCTGCGCCTGGGCGCGGTCCACCTCGGCCGAGTACTCCGCCTTGACGACGGCGGTCTGCCGGGCGTACTCGGCCTGGTTGCGCGCCGCGACCTGTTCCGCCTCGACCGATGCCTGGGTGGCCTGCGCCTGGGCGATCTGGGCCTGGCGCTGGATGGCCGCCTTGTGCGGGGCGGACATGGCCTCGATGTAACCGGTGTCGCCGTCGTCGATCGACTGGATCTGCAGCGAGTCCACGATCAGGCCGATCTTCGCCATCTCGATCTTCGAGGTGTCCAGGACCTCGGCGGCGAGCTTCTGCCGCTCGGTGACGATCTCCTCGACGGTCATCGAGCCGATGATGGACCGCAGGTGACCGGCGAAGATCCGTCCGGTCAGGACCGACATCTGGTCCTGGTCGGAGAGGAAACGCTGACCCGCGTTGATGATGCTCTCGGTGTCGTTGCCGACCTTGAAGGCGATCACGGCACGGACGTGCAGCGCGATGCCCTGCCGGGTCACGCAGGTCTCGGTGACCTCGGCCTCGCACATCGACAGCGTGAGGAAACGGGTCTTGCGGAAAACCGGGAGCACGAACTTTCCGTGCCCCGTCACCACTCGGAACGGCGCGCCCCCCAGTCCCCGCCTGCCACCCGAGATCAGCATCGCCTCATCGGGAGCGGGAACGCGGTAACCGAACATTGGTACTCCTCACTCTGCGCCGGCGGAGTCCCCGCCCAGCGCGTCCAATGGATCCACCCATTCGATGACGTGGACCTCACGACCCCCACGCGACTCGATCACGAGCACGGTCGCCCCCGTGGGCAGGGGATCGTCAGACCAGGCGAGGAAGGTCTCGGAGCCGCCGCGGACGCTCACCAGGATCTCGCCGGGGCCCGCGTTTCCACGGGTTCCGATGATCACCTGCCCCGTGCATCCGATCACGGGCTCATCCTGCGGCATCACCGGCCGCCTCCATCCTCTGGCCTTAGGTTTCCGACGATAGACCTACTCTGCCCCGGCACCCAACGGACTCGTCGATTCCTTGCGTCACGTGCCGTCCGCGAGATCAGGAAAGGGCCGCCAGCGGATCGTCGAGCACCGGCTGCCACGCCAACTCGGCGGCGCCGACCAGGCTGTTGTGGTCGAGGGTGCAGGCGAGGATCGGCACGCCCCCGCTCTGCCCCCACAGGCTGCGGTCGGCGACGACCGCGCGCAGCCGGTCCGGGTCGGCGTCGAGCAGGGTGCGGTGCAGTCCCCCGAGGATGATCCGGTCGGGGTTGAGGATGTTCACCAGCCCGGCGAGACCCAGCCCCAGCCGGTCGATCAGCGTCTCGGCCGCCCTCCGGACGGACAGGTCGTCGTAGTGGTGGCGGATCAGGTCGTTGGACTGCTGGAGCAGGGACACCTCGGGGCCGGGGTCCCGGCCGGCCGCGGTGAGGAGGGCGAGGGGGTCGGCCTCGACGTCGAGACAGCCTCGGCTGCCGCAGTGGCAGGGGCGGCCCTCGGGGTTGACGGTGAGGTGTCCGACTTCGAGTGCGAGCCCCGAACTCCCCGTGTGCAGACGCCCGTCGAGGACCAGCGCGCCGCCCACACCCCGGTGCCCGGTCGCCACGCACAGCAGGTCGCGGGCGCCCCGGCCCGCACCGTGCCGGTGTTCGGCGAGCGCGGCGAGGTTGACGTCGTTGCCCGCGAACGCCGGTCCGGTGAGGCCGGCCGCGCGCACGCACTCGGCGAAGATCCGCCGTACCGGCGCGCCCGCGGGCCAGGCCAGGTGCAGGGGGTTGAGTGCCAGTCCGTCGGGCTCGGCGACGGCGGAGGGCACGGCGAGTCCGGCACCCACGCAGCGCCGGCCCGTTTCGCGCAGCAGATCCGCGCCGGCCTCGACGACCGAGCCGAGCACCTTCGCCGGGTCTGCGTCGACGGCCTCGCAGCCGGGTGCGGTGGCCACGATCTGGCCGCCGAGACCGACCAGCGCGGCCCGGAAGCCGTCGGCGTGCACCTGGGCGGCGAGCACGACGGGCCCGTCCTCGGCGAGCGCCAGCCGGTGCGAGGGCCGGCCCTGCGAACCGGCCGCCGCGCCGGGCCGGGCGTCGACCCTGATCAGCCCCAGCGCCTCCAGCTCGGCCGCGACAGCGCCGGCCGTCGCCCGGGTCACTCCGAGTTCTGCGGTGAGTACGGCGCGGGTGGGGGCGCGGCCGGTGTGCACGAGCTCCAGCGCGGGGCCGAGGGCTCCGCGTCCTCGGTCCAGCCGCGCTCTTGAGGTTGTCCCTTCGCCGCTCATGAGGGGGAGTCTCCCATGATCCGTAGAGAGCCGTTCGGCGCCGTGTTCACAGTTGCAAATCACACCTCTGCTCAGAAGCCACTGACTCTCAACGTCACGTTCAGTCTCCCCTTGAGCCCCAACTCCCCCGGCCCCGTCGCCTCGTACACCCTCGGCACCCCGTGGTACGCCAGTCTCGACGGCCCGCCGAACACGAACAGGTCCCCACTCCTCAACTCCACGTCCGTGTAAGGGTTCGTACGGGTCTCGGTGTTGCCGAAGCGGAAGACGCAGGTGTCGCCGAGGCTGAGCGACACGACCGGCGCCTGCGACTTCTCGTCGCTGTCGCGGTGCATGCCCATGCGGGCGTCGCCGTCGTAGAAATTGATCAGTGCGATGTCGTACGACGCCGTCGGCACCCCCAGTGTGTCGGCGACCGCCCGTCGGCCCAGTTCGTCCAGCCAGGCGGGGAACGGCTTCACCGGGGTGCCGTCGCCGTCGGTCGCCGTGCGGGAGTAGGCGTACGGGTACCAGTGCCAGCCCAGGCACACCTGCCGGGCGGTCATCGTGCCGCCACCGGGGGTGTGGACCGTGCGCAGTCCTGCGGGCGGCCGGGCCCACTCGCGGCAGGCCGTCAGGAGGTCGCGCTGGCGGTCCGGGGCGAGCCAGTCCGGCACGTGCACCGCGCCCGGCGCGATCTCCGTGCGGGCCCGGGGAAACAGCTCGGCGTCCATGCGCTCCATCCTGCCCCGACCGGCCGTGAGCTGGTACTCGGTTAGCCTTGGCGCACGATGGACGACCATATCGACCGAATGACGACTCCGTGGGGCGACCGCGCCCTGGCCCGCTTCCCCGAGGACCCGCGCGACCGGCTGCGCGGCTGGGACGCCTCCGACGAGTACCTGCTGCGACATCTCGCGGCACAGGACACCCCACTGTCCGGCACGGTCGTGATCGTGGGCGACCGCTGGGGCGCCCTGGCGACGGCGCTCGCGCAGCACGGCCCGGTGCAGATCACGGACTCGTTCCTCACCCAGGAGGCGACCAGGGCGAACCTCGGCCGCAACGAGGTCGCCGCGGATTCCGTACGGCTGCTCACCACCCAGGACCCGCCGCCCGAGCGCGTCGACGTGCTGCTGGTCCGGGTGCCGAAGAGTCTCGCGCTGTTGGAGGACCAGTTGCTGCGGCTGGCGCCCGCGGTGCACGCCGGCACTGTGGTCGTGGGCACCGGCATGGTGAAGGAGATCCACACTTCGACGCTGAAGCTGTTCGAGCGGATCCTCGGCCCGACCCGGACCTCGCTGGCCGAGAAGAAGGCCCGGCTGATCCACTGCTCGCCCCGGTCGTCGGGGGCGCGAGCCACCAACCCGTGGCCGCACAGCTACGCCCTGCCCGACGGCATCGGTACGGTCTCGGGGCGGACCGTGGTCAACCACGCGGGCGTGTTCTGCGCCGAGCGCCTCGACATCGGCACCCGGTTCTTTCTCCAGCACCTGCCTTCAAGTCACGGTCCCCGCCGGGTGGTTGACCTCGGGTGCGGCAACGGTGTCGTCGGTACGGCGGTGTCGCTGGCCGATCCGGAGGCCGAAGTCCTGTTCGCGGACGAGTCGTTCCAGGCGGTGGCGTCCGCGGAGGCCACGTACAAGGCCAACGGGGTGCCGGGGCACGCCGAGTTCAGGGTCGGGGACGGGCTGACCGGGGTCCCGGCCGAGAGTGTGGACCTCGTGCTGAACAATCCGCCGTTCCACTCGCACCAGGCGACGACCGACGCGACGGCGTGGAGGATGTTCTCCGACGCGCGGCGCGCGCTGCGGTCGGGCGGTGAGCTGTGGGTGGTCGGCAACCGGCATCTCGCCTATCACGTGAAGCTGAAGCGATTGTTCGGCAACAGCCAACTCGTCGCCAGTGACCCGAAGTTCGTGGTGCTGAAGGCCGTCAAGCGGTAGCCGGACCCGTTCCGGCGAGTACGCCGATGATCCGGGCCACCGCCCCTTCCATCGCCTCCCGCCCCACGCTCAGGTACTTGCGGGAGTCGACCTCCTCGGGATGCTCCGCGAGGTAGGCGCGGATCGCGCCGGTCATCGCGAGGTTGAGGGCTGTGCCCACGTTGACCTTGGTGATGCCGTCGGCGACGGCCGCGATCAGCTCGTCGTCGGGGACGCCCGAGGAGCCGTGCAGGACGAGGGGGACGTCCAGGGTGGCGGTGAGCCGCTTGAGGAGGTCGTGGTCGAGGGTGGCCGTACGGGTGGTCATGGCGTGGGAGCTGCCGATGGCGACGGCCAGGGCGTCCACGCCGGAGTCGGTGACGAAGGCGCGGGCCCGCGCGGGGTCGGTGCGGGCGCCCGGTGCGTGGGCGTCGAGCGGCGGCTCGCCGTTCTTGCCGCCGACCTCTCCCAGCTCGGCCTCGATCCACAGCCCCTGGGCGTGGGCCCAGTCGGTGGCGGCGCGGGTCGCGGTGAGGTTGTCGGCGTAGGGCAGGCGGGCCGCGTCGTACATCACGGAGCTGAATCCCGCGCCGGGCGCCTGCCGGAGCAGGTCGTCGCTCTGGACGTGGTCGAGGTGCAACGCGACGGGTACGGCGGCCCGTTCGGCGGCGGCTGCGGCCGCGCGGGCGAGCGGGAGGAGGCGGCCGTAGCGGAACTTGACGGCGTTCTCGCTGACCTGGAGGACGACCGGCGCCTCGGCGGACTCGGCGCCTGCGACGACGGCCTCGATGTGTTCCAGCGTGATGATGTTGAAGGCGGCCACGGCGGAGCGGGCCTCGGCGGCGCGGGTGACGAGTTCGCCGGTGGTGACGAGGGGCACGGTCTCTCCTGTTTCCTTTCAGGGGGCGAGGATCACCGAGCGGGTGAGGTGGCGCGGGCGGTCGGGGTCGAGGTCGCGGCGTGCGGCGACGGCGACCGCGAGGCGCTGGGCGCGGACGAGTTCGGCGAGCGGGTCGAGGCCGCCCTCGATCCACAACCCGCCGATGGCACGCACCTGTTGGGCAAGTCCCTCGGGTGCCTCGCCGAGCATCCAGGTGGCGGTGCCGTGGGTGGTGATGCTGATCGGGCCGTGTCGGTACTCCATCGCCGGGTAGGCCTCGGTCCAGGACAGTGAGGCCTCGCGCATTTTCAGGCCCGCCTCGTTGGCGAGCCCGACGGTCCAGCCGCGACCGAGGAAGGTGAACTGAGTGCAGGCGACGAGCTGTTGGGGCAGTTCGGCGGCGAGTGCGGTGCGAGCGTCGGCGACGGCGGTGTCGGTGTGCAGGCCGAGGTGGGCGCGGAGCAGGGTGACCGCGGTGGTCGCGAACCGGGTCTGCACCACGGAGCGTTCGTCGGCGAAGTCGAGCACCACGAGCTCGTCGGCGGCCGTCATGACGGGGGTGTGCGGGTCGGCGGTGATCGCGGTGGTGCGGGTGCGGTCCTTCAACTGCCCGAGGAGCTCCAGCACTTCGGTGGTGGTGCCGGAGCGGGTGAGGGCGAGGACCCGGTCGTACGGGCGGCCGTGCGGGAACTCGGAGGCGGCGAAGGCGTCGGTCTCGCCCTGGCCCGCCCCCTCGCGGAGGGCGGCGACGGCCTGGGCCATGAAGTACGAGGTCCCGCAGCCGACGATCGCGACCCGCTCCCCCGGCGCCGGAAGCACGTCCCGGTACCCCGGCGCCTCCGACGCGGCGCGTATCCAGCACTCGGGCTGGCTCTTCAGCTCGTCCTCGACATAGGTCATGGCGCACCCTTCCCGGATATGCTCGTTCCTGCAAGATATAGCGAGTTTTCGAGCACAATCAAGCAATCGAGGGGAGACGGTGTGCGCTAGGGTCGCCGGAGAATCGAGGAACGGAGAGTTCGGATGTCGCGCGACGCCCGCTGGAAGGCGCTGCTGGAGCTGCTCGTGGAGCGCGGGCGGCTCGACGTCGAGGAGGCGGCTGCCGACCTCGCGGTGTCCGCCGCCACGATCCGCCGTGACTTCGACCAGCTCGCCGAGCAGCAGATGCTGGTGCGCACCCGGGGCGGCGCCGTGGTGCACGGGGTGTCGTACGAACTGCCGTTGCGCTACAAGACCGCCCGGCACGCCTCCGAGAAGCAGCGCATCGCCAAGGCGGTCGCGGAACTCGTCGCGCCGGGCGAGGCGGTGGGCCTGACCGGTGGCACGACGACCACGGAGGTGGCCCGCGCCCTGGCCGTGCGCGGCGACCTCGGCTCCGGAGGCACCGGAGCCTCCGGCTCACCGGCGCTGACCGTCGTGACGAACGCGCTCAACATCGCCAACGAGCTCGCCGTACGGCCCCAGTTCAAGATCGTGCTGACCGGCGGGGTCGCGCGCCCGCAGTCGTACGAGCTCGTCGGGCCGCTCGCGGACGGGGTGCTCTCGCAGATCACCGTCGATGTGGCGGTGCTCGGCGTGGTCGCCTTCGACGTGACGCACGGCGCGGCCGCCCATGACGAGGCGGAGGCCGCGGTCAACCGGCTGCTGTGCGAGCGCGCCGAGCGGGTCGTCGTCGCGGCCGACTCCAGCAAGCTCGGGCAGCGGGCCTTCGCCCGGATCTGTTCGGCCGAGTCGGTGGACACGCTGGTGACGGACACGGCGGTGGAGCGTGACATGGCAAGGCGGTTCGAGGAGGCGGGGGTTCGGGTCGTCGCGGTGTGAACCCGACTCGCCGGAGCCGGAGTTGCGGGACGCCGGAGTCGACGTCCCGCACCGGTCCGCCGGTTGACGGTCCGTCAGCCGAAGACCTTGACGGCCTGGTAGTACGTCCACGCCGTGCTGTTGCAGGCGGTCGCGCCGTAGGCGGCGCAGACGCGCTTGAGGTCCTCGTAGAAGGCACTGTCGAGGCGCGACTTGTTGGCATCGAAGCTGCCTGCGGCCTTGTAGTTGCGGTAGCCGAAGTCGTGGCGGGCGCAGGACGTCGCGAAGGGGAAGCCGAAGGGGTTGTCGGGCGAGTCGGAGCAGTAGTCGGTGGACCAGTCGAACTCGTAGGCGGACCAGGCGGTTTGGTTGGCGCGGGCAGCGGCCCAGAGGTTGTAGCCCGATGCGCCGGCCTGGGTCCAGCCGGAGAGGACCTGGGGCTTGTCGGCGGGTACGGCGGTGGCGGCTGTCGCAGTGGCTGCGACGGCGACCAGGGCCAGGGACGAGGCGGCGAGACCGGTGGCGAGTCTGCGGTGCATCCAACACCTCCATGAGACCGCGATCCGCCCGTCGGATCGCAGGTTCATGACAAGATGATTTCCGGCCCGACCCCGCCTTCACACCGCATGTGCCCCACTGACCCGTCAACTCTCGGATGTGCCAGGAGATCGGGACCCACGGGAGACATCGGCGACGGGCGTCGGCGACCGGCTCCGGGGCACTGAAACCGTCGTGAAACCGCGCTGAATGCGGCCTCCCGCACGCTCTGCGGCATGACGACAACGACCTCGCACTCACCCGGCATCGCGGCCAAGGGGCTGCGCAAGGCCTACGGGGACAAGACGGTCCTCGACGGCATCGACCTTTCGGTACCGGCCGGCACGGTGTTCGCCCTGCTCGGCCCGAACGGCGCCGGCAAGACCACCGCGGTCAAGATCCTCTCCACGCTCATCGCCGCCGACGCCGGCGAACTGCGCGTCGGCGGCCACGACCTGGCCGTGGAACCGCAGGCCGTACGGGCCGCGATCGGCGTCACCGGGCAGTTCTCCGCCGTCGACGGACTGATCACCGGCGAGGAGAACATGCTCCTCATGGCCGATCTGCACCACCTGCCGAGGAAGGAGGGACGCCGGGTGGCCGCCGAACTCCTCGCCCGCTTCGACCTCACCGCGGCGGCGAAGAAGCCCGCCTCCACCTACTCCGGCGGCATGAAGCGCCGCCTCGACATCGCCATGACACTGGTCGGCAGCCCACGGATCATCTTCCTCGACGAGCCGACCACCGGCCTCGACCCGCGCTCCCGCCACACCATGTGGGGCATCATCCGTGAGCTGGTCGCCGACGGGGTCACCGTCTTCCTCACCACCCAGTACCTGGACGAGGCCGACGAACTCGCCGACCGCATCGCGGTGTTGAACGACGGCAGGATCGCCGCCGAGGGCAGCGCCGAGGAACTCAAGCGGCTCGTCCCCGGCGGACACGTCCGGCTCCGCTTCACCGACCCGGCCGCCTACCAGTCCGCGGCCGCCGCCCTGCGCGAGGTCACCCGCGACGACGAGGCACTGTCACTTCAGATCCCCAGCGACGGCAGCCAGCGCGAACTGCGGGCCGTTCTCGACTGGTTGGACGCCGCCGGCATCGAGGCCGACGAGCTGACCGTGCACACCCCCGACCTCGACGACGTGTTCTTCGCCCTCACCGGCGACAGCAAGATCCCCCACCAGGCCAAGGAGAACGTCCGATGAGCACCCTCGCCCTCGCCGTCCGCGACTCGTCCACGATGCTGCGCCGCAACCTGCTGCACGTCCGGCGCTACCCGTCGATGACCCTGAACCTGCTGCTCACTCCGATCATGCTGCTGCTGCTCTTCGTCTACGTCTTCGGCAACGTGATGAGCGCGGGCATCGGCGGCGGCGGCGCCGACCGGTCCGACTACATCGCCTATCTCGTCCCGGGCCTCCTGGTGATGACCATCGGCAGCACCGTGATCGGCGCCGCCGTCTCCGTCTCCATGGACATGAACGAGGGGCTCATGGCCCGCTTCCGCACGATGGCGGTCTACCGCGGCTCCGTACTCATCGGACACGTCGTCGGCAGTGTGCTGCAGGTGCTCGCCAGTCTGGTCCTCGTCGGTGCCGTCGCCGTGGCGATCGGTTTCCGGTCCACGGACGCCACCGTCCTGGAATGGCTCGCGGCCTTCGGACTGCTCGCGCTGTTCGCCCTGGCGCTCACCTGGATCGCGGTCGGAATGGGCATGGCCAGCCCCAACCCCGAGGCGGCCAGCAACATGGCGACACCGCTGATCCTCCTCCCGCTCATCTCCAGCGCCTTCACTCCGGCCGACACGATGCCGGGCTGGTTCCAGCCGATCGCCGAGTACCAGCCCTTCACCCCGGCCATCGAGACCCTGCGCGGCCTGCTGCTGGGCACCGGGATCGGCAACAACGGGTGGATCGCGCTCGCCTGGTGCGTCGGGCTCACCGTGCTCGGCTACCGCTGGTCGACGGCACAGTTCAACCGCGACCCGAAGTAACCGCCATGGCAGCGCGGGCCGCCTCCCGCAGCTCGTCCCGCTCCAGGGCGGCGTACTCCGACACCGCGTCGGTGTACGCCGCCCTGTCGGCGTCCTGGGCCGCCCGCCGGGCACGGTCCGCCGACATGGTGGGCTGGAAGTCGCGCAGCACCCGCAGCCGTTCGGCGAGCGCGATCAGTCGTACGGCGAAGGGGTCGCCGGAGACGATTCCGGCCATGCCGAGCGCGTGCAACCCCGTCCCGAACACGGGGAGTTCCATGGGCGAGCGGGCCGGTCCCGCGAGCAGGTCGCGCAGCCGGCGCCGCAGCCGGTCGGCCACGTCCGTGACGAGCCCCAGCCGGTCGGCGTGTGCGTGTGCCGTCACCGCCGCCGACTGGACCTGCAGCAGCCACCGGTCGTAGAAGGGGTCGTCGTTCTGCGCCGAGCCGGCCTCGGGGATCGCCTCCACGTTGCGGCGCCACAGGCCGAGCCCGACCTCCGTCAGCCCACGGGCGAGCGCGATCTCGGCACGGCCGCCGAAATCGGGGCTGTAGACGTCGTCCTTGTGCGCGGGGTTGCGCTCCTCCGCCTGCCGCAGCCAGTACTCGGCCTCGTCGGGTTCGCCGCGCTGCAGACAGGCGAGGACGAGGCCCCAGCGGACGCCGATGGAGTCGTGCTCGTCACCGAGGCGCGGCAACGCCGCGAGCGCCGCCCTGAGACTTTCGTACGCGGCCTCGCCCTGCTCCGTCTGCAGGCACAGCTCGCTCAGCCGGGCGTGCCCGAGGACCTGGAGGAAGGGGTGGTCGACCGGTGCAAGTGCCGTGATGCTGCGCCGGGCGGAGGCGAGCGAGCGGTCGATGTCGTGCTCGTACTCCCACACATAGGTGGCGACGCACTCGGCGATGCCAGCGAGCAACGGCCGCTCGCTGGCGCAGAGTTCGCGCAGTACGCCGTAGTCCGGGGGCAGCATCTCGGGGACCGCGCCCAGCACGGCCGAGATGGCGCGCAGCAGGGTGTCCGGCGGGGCCGGGGGCAGTCGCCGGAGGGTGACGAGCTGGCGTACGACCTGCGGGCCGTAGCCCATGAACAGGCTCGCCGTGCACAACACCGCGGCGGCGCGGGCGACTTCGACGTATTCGGGCTCTGGGTGGTAGTGCGACAGCGGTGGGCCGGTGTCCGCGGCGAGCGCGGTGAGTCGGGGGTAGCTGGAACCGGTCGACCACAGGGCGGCGAGGACCGCGGTGAGGGCGGCGATGGTGGGACAGTCCGTCCGGGCCAGCGCGTACCGCAGGGCCAGCACGAGGTTGTCCTGCTCACCTCTGATCCGCTCCCAGGCGGCGCGCGGCTCCGAGCCGAAGAACCAGTCGTGGTACGCGACCCCGAAGTCCCGTGCCCAGAGCAGGAATTGGTCTACGGCCGCCTCGTCCTCGCCCGCCTCGGTGCGGCGGGCCGCGCTGAACTCCCGTACGGTCTCCAGCATGCGGAACCGTACGCCTGCCGGGGTGTCGGCGACGGTGAGCAGGGACTGGTCGGCCAGTTGCTCCAGGAGGAACAGCGGGTCCTCGCCGAGGACTTGCTCCGCCGCCTCGGCGAGGAAGCCGCCGGGAAAGACGGAGAGGGTGCGCAGCGCCGCCCGGGCGTCCTCCGCGAGGAGGTTCCAGCTCCACTCCACGACCGCGTGCAGCGTGCGGTGCCGCTCGGGTGCGTCCCGTGCGCCGCCGCGCAGCAGGGCGAACCGGTCGCCGAGGCGCCGGGCGATGTCCGGCACCGACAGGACCCGCACCCGTGCCGCGGCCAGTTCCACGGCGAGCGGCAGCCCGTCGAGGTGGCGGCACAGCTCGGTCACCGCGTCCGACGGCAGCTCCACACCGGGCCGGGCGGCGCGCGCCCGCTGGGTGAACAGTTCGACGGAGGTGGCGAGGCCCAGCTCCGGGAGCGCGTACACCGCCTCGGAGGTCAGGCCCAGCGGGGCGCGGCTGGTGGCGAGCACCCGTAGGTCCTGCGAGGACGAGACGAGGGCCTGGACGAGGTCGGAGGCGCCCCGGACGATCTGCTCGCAGTTGTCGAGGACGAGCAGCGCGGGCCCGGTGCCGAGAACGCCGAGGATCGCGTTCACCGGGTCGCCGGAGGGCCCGCTCATGCCGCCCGCTCCGAGCGCCGAGGCCACCTCGGCGGCCACGTCCGCGTCGGCCGTGACACCGGCGAGCGGCACGAAGTAGACCACGCGCTGTTCGGCCCGGCGGCTCACGGCGTGCGCGAGCCGGGTCTTGCCGAGGCCGCCGGGCCCGACGACGGTGACGGCGCGGGAGGTGTGCAGCGAGCGCTCGACGGCCGCGATGTCCTCGTCCCGGCCGAGGAGGGGGTTGGGTTCGTGCGGCACGCCGTGTCGGACCACGGGTGCCTCGCCGAGCAGCAGTTCCTTGTGCACGGCCTTGAGTCCGGCGCCCGGGTCCGTGCCGAGGTCGTCTCGCAGTTCCCTGCGGTACGCCTCGTAGCGCATCAGGGCGGCGGACGGGCCCGCCGACGCGGCCTCGCCGCGCAGCAGTTCGGCGAGCACCTCCTCGTCGCGCGGATGTTCCGCGGCGGCCGCGGCGAGGGGGCCGGCCGCCTCCGCGTGGCGCCCCAGGCGGGCGAGCGCGAGGGCCCTCGCACGGACGAGCGCGGCGTGGACGGGGGCGCGCTCGGCGCGCAGTACGGCCACCGGGTCGGCGCTGTCGGGGTCCCCGTCAGGAGTGCCCTCCCACAGGGCGAGCCCGGCCTCGGCCGCGGCCAGCGCTCCCGCGTGGTCACCGGCCCGGGACCGGTCCGCGCTGAGCGTGGCGTGCAGCAGCAGGGCGGAACTGTCGACCTGGTCCTCGGTGAGGGTGAGGCGGTAGCCGGTCGGGGTGCTGGCGATGACGTCCGCGCCCAGCTGGGAGCGGGCCCGGGACACCAGGACCTGGACCGCCTTGCCCGGCCGTTCCGGCAACTCGTCCGGCCACAGCCCCGCCACCAGCCGCTCGGTGCTGCAGCCCGTGCGCAGGTCGCCGGCGAGCAGCGCGAGGAGACCGCGGAGCCGGGGCGCGGTGACTTCCTGTCCGCGGTGGGCGACGCGGGGCAGCAGGGTCAGATCGGTGGTCACCCGTGCAGGTTAACCAAGATCGGCCGTCGCGACTCCCGCTGTGGTCGTCCTCTGCCCCGACGCCCCTGTCCGCAAAGGCCGTTCGCGTCACCGGGTGGGCGTGAGGGGCAGGTCGTCCGTGAAGGCGTTGACGGGCTGGGCGATGGGCCGGGTGCCGTGGACGTCGAGGGCCGCCGCCGCGGACTTGGTGCCGAGGGCGCCCTGGGTGTGCCAGGTTCCGGTGACGGCCAGCCAGGTGTCGGCGGGCGGGGCGGGGGTGCCGTACATCCGGATCTTCACCGTCTGGGCGTCCGCCGCGCAGCAGGTGAAGATGATGCGGGTCAGGTCCCAGCCGCCGTGTGCCGGTGTCACGAAGCCCGTCATCTCGACGGTACGGCCCTTGATCGCGCGTTCCTTGTCCTGCTGGACCCGGGTGGTGAAGTCCGTGAGGGTCATCGGGAGGGGCGAGGTCGCGGGCAGTGCGGCGAACCGCTTCTGCTGCTTGACGGTCTCGCTGCCGGAGTGCGCGGCCGTGTAGGCGCCGAGGGCGGGTGGGGCGTAGAGGAGGAGGCTGAGCGCGGGGAGGAAGAGCAGCCAGGCGATGCGGGGTGCGGTGGAGTGGTCGTGCCCGTGGGCGTGGCCGTGGGCGTCCGCGTGGGGGGCGGCTCGGTCGAACGCCGCGTGGGCCAGGCCCAGGAGCAGCAGGAGGACGCCGGAGACGATCAGCAGCGGGCGCAGGCCCTCCTTGACGTAGCGCAGGTAGAGGTCGGTGAAGAGGGCGGTGTGCAGCAGGCCCAGGCCGGTCAGGACGAGGAGCGTGATCTGTGCGGTGCGCTTCACAGCAGGGCGCCTCCGATCAGGACGCTGGCGGCCACGGCCACGACGGTGGTCGCGGTGGAGAAGCGGACGGCGAACGCCCGGCCGAAGGTGCCGGCCTGGAGGGCGATCAGCTTCAGGTCCACCATCGGGCCGACCACCATGAAGGCCAGCCGGGCGGTGGGCGAGAAGCCGGTGAGCGAGGCGGCGACGAAGGCGTCGGCCTCGGAGCAGACCGCGAGGACCACGGCCAGGGCGGCCAGGAACAGCACTGACAGCCAGGGTGAGCCGGAGAAGGTGTCGAGGACGGACCGCGGGACGGTCACGTTGAAGGTGGCGGCGGCCATGGCGCCCAGGACGAGGAAGCCGCCCGCGTGCAGGAAGTCGTGCTGGAAGCCGAGCCGGAACTCGGTGAAGCGGCTGTGTCCGTGCTGGTGTCCGGTGTGCCGGACGACCGGGCGCAGCCATTGCGTACGGCCGAGCCAGAGCCAGAGCCAGCCCATGACGGCGGCGGTGGCGAGCGAGGCGAGCAGCCGGGCCAGCACCATGGCGGGGCTGCCGGGGAAGGCGACGGCGGTGGCGGTCAGCACGATCGGGTTGATCGCGGGAGCCGAGAGCAGGAACGCGAAGGCGGCGGCCGGGGTGACACCCCGGCGGATCAGGCTGTTGGCGACCGGCACGGACGCGCATTCGCAGCCCGGCAGGACGGCTCCGGCGAGGCCGGCCACGGGGACGGCGAGCACGGCGCGCCTGGGCAGCACCTTGGTGAACAGGTCGGCCGGCACGAAGGCGTTGATCGCCCCGGACAGGGCGGTGCCGAGGAGGAGGAAGGGCAGCGCCTGCACGGTGATGGCCAGGCAGACGGTGCGCCAGGCGGCCACGGCGGGGCCGTTCAGCCATGGTGTGCCCGACAGCAGGAGGGCGCAGGCCGCGAGGCCGAGTGCGGTGAGGACCGCCGTCGCGGGCGGGGGTCTGCGCGGGAGGCGGCGGCGCAGTCGCTCGGGTGGGTGGACGGCGACCGGGGCCACCGTCTCCGTCACATCAAGCAGCTCATCCGTTTTTTGCATTTTTGCTCCGAATGTCTGATGTTGCGACAGAACATAGTACGGTTCTCGCGTGATCAGCCGACTGTCCGTCACGATCGTCCGCGCGTGTCTGCGCGAGGGCGCCGGCGGAAGCCCCACCGCGGTGCTGGACGAGGCGCCGTTGAGCGACGACGAGCGGCGTCGGGTGCCGGTCGGCGCGGGGACTTCGCACGCCGTCTTCGTCTCGGTGCGCGGGTCCGAGGTGTCGCTCCGCTTCTTCACCGCCGAGGGCGAACTGCCCGCGTGCGGCCACGGTACGGTCGCCGCCCTGGCCTACCTCGCGGACCGTGCCGGAGGCGCCGAGCACCGGGCCTCCCTCGACGCCGCAGGGCGCTCCTTCGCCGGATGGACCGTACGGGAGGGGGCACGGTTCCGAGCCGTCTTCGACCCGGGTCCCGTCGAGTTGCGCGAGCCGACCGCCGACGAGCGCGCACGCGTCCTGCCCACGCTGGGCGTCACCTCGGACACACTCGCTCCAGGTGCTCGCGTGGCATCGGTGGGGCGGGCGCGCCTGCTCGTCCCGGTCGCGTCGCGCTCCGCGCTCGCCGCGCTCGCCCCGGACTTCGGACAACTCCGGTCGGCCTGCGACCGGTTCGGGCTTCTCGGCTGCTACGTCTACTCGGTACCGGAACGCTCCGGTCGGATCGCGGCACGGATGTTCGCACCGTCGATCGGCGTCCCGGAGGACATCGCGAACGCCAACAGCACCGCTTGCCTCGCCGCCGACCTGGCCGAACGGGGCATCACCGAGATCGCCGTCGACATGGGCGACTCCCTGGGCAGCCCGGCCACGATCACGGCGAGCGCGCGACCCGTGCTGCGGCTGGGAGGGATCGCGGAAGTAGCCCGTCCCGTACGGGAGTTGGCCCTCCAGCAGGGGAGTTGGCCGTCTAGCGGGCCCGGACCCGCTCCAGCACGTCACGGATCAGGTCGGCGCTGATCGTGAAGTGGCCGCGGGCGACCTCCTCGGCGCGCTCCGGCTCGCCCGCCGCGATGGCCTCGTACAGGGCCTTGTGGTCCTCGCCGCCCTGGTGGAAGTGGGTCTGTTCCCCCCTGCCCCAGGGTTCGACGGGGAAACCGAGGCTGATGCGGGCCAGCAGGTCCTGGCTGAGCATGACGATCTGGGGGTTGCCCGTGGCGGCGCGGACGGCCTGGTGGAAGGCGCTGTCCGCGGTGTGCGCGTCGCGCGGAGTGCGCGCGGAGAGGTAGGCGGACAGGGCGTCCCGCATGGGGTCGAGGTCCTTCGGGCTGCGGCGCCGGGCGGCTGTCGCGGCCACCATGCCCTCGACCAGGCCACGAAGGTCGAAGAGTTGCTCGAACTCCTCCCAGCGGGGCAGCAGGGTGTGCCGGACGGCGGCGGCCGTCGACTCGGTCCAGCTGTCGCGGACATAGGCGCCACCGTTGCGGCCGCGGCGGATCTCGACGACTCCGACGGCCTGGAGGCGGGCGACCGCCTCGCGCACGGTGGGGCGGCTGACCCGGAGCAGACCGGTGAGTTCACGCTCGGCGGGCAGCCGTTCGCCCGGCAGGAAGTCGCCTACGGCGATCGCGGTGAGCAGCCGGTCGGACACCTCGTCGACCGCCGAGGCCACCCGTACCGGGCGCAGCGCGGAGGACGGGGAGCCGCCGAGGAGGACACGGTCGAGGACGCGTGAGAACTCGTCCCCGGCCTCGGATGCCTCAGGTACGGATGTCAGCTGTCCTCCCCCTTCAATGCCGCTGCTGTAAACACGGGCGGGCCACGTGAACTCGCCGTTACGTCTTGCCCAGCCCCCGCTAAAAGGTCTTGTGCGCTGACCTTTTACCCAATCACTATCGCAGCCATCCGTCACATCCTTTTCCGTTTCCGCCGGAGGCCGGCTCACGTCCGGCCCGTCTGGAAGGCCCTCGCGTGGCGATTCCCGAACCGAATCACACCGGCACCGTCGACTTCAACGGCCATTCGACCTGGTACCGGATCACCGGCGAACCCGGCCGAACACCCCTGGTCGTCCTGCACGGTGGCCCCGGCGCCGGTCACAACTACACGCTCAGCATCGCGGGCATCGCTGAACAGGGACGCCCCGTCGTGCACTACGACCAACTGGGCACCGGGCTCTCCACCCATCTGCCCGAGGAGGGCACCGACTTCTGGACCGTCCAGCTCTTCCTCGACGAACTCGACAATCTTCTGAAGGAGTTGGGCATCTCCGACTCCTACCATCTCCTCGGCCAGTCCTGGGGCGGCATGCTCGCCGCCGAGCACGCGGTACGCCGGCCGGCCGGGCTGCGCGGTCTGGTCATCGCCAACTCCCCCGCGTCCATGGAGCTCTGGCTCGCGGCGGCGGCCGAACTGCGCAGCCAGCTGCCGCCCGAGGTCCAGCGCACCCTGCTCGCCCACGAGGCGGCCGGAACCACCGACCACCCCGACTACCTCGCCGCCGAGCAGGTCTTCAACGAGCGCCATGTGTGCCGCCTGACCCCCAACCCACCTGAGGTACAGGCCACTTGGGAGAACATCGCGGCCGACCCGACCGTCTACCACACGATGAACGGGCCGAACGAGTTCCATGTGGTCGGCACCATGAAGGACTGGTCCGTGATCGACCGGCTGCACCTCATCGAGGCACCGACCCTGCTGGTGTCCGGACGGTACGACGAGGCGACTCCCGAGACGCTCCGCCCGTTCGCCGACCACATCCCCGACGTGCGCTGGCACATGTTCGAGCACTCCAGCCACATGCCGCACGTCGAGGAGGAAGAGCTCTACCTCCGGGTCGTGGGCACCTTCCTCGACTCCACCGACTGAGCCTTCGGCCCATCCCCGGCCCACCAACAGCCATTCCCCCGACGGGAGTTCCCTGGATGTCCCGCAGCACGAGACGGACCGCGTTCGCCGCCGCCACCGTCGCCCTGACCCTGACCACCGCCGCCTGCTCGTCCTCCGGCGACAGCTCCTCCTCCGGCCCGACCACGTCCTCGTCGGCGTCCGGCACCTCCGCGTTCCAGCCGCAGCACAAGGGCGGCACTCTGAAACTCGTCGCCCACGCGGCGGCGGGCAGCCTCGATCCCCAGGTCAACTACACGCTCCAGTACTGGCAGCTGTACCAGTCGATGTACGACGGACTGCTGTCGTTCAAGAAGGTCGGCGGCCAGGAGTCGTTCACGGTCGTCCCGGACCTGGCGGCGGCGATGCCCAAGGTCACCAACGGCGGGAAGACGTACACCTTCACGCTCCGCAAGGGCATCAGCTTCTCCAACGGCAAGGCACTGACCACCGACGACGTGGTGGCGTCATTCCAGCGCATCTTCAAGGTCTCCAGCCCCACCGCCGGCACCTTCTACAACGGCATCGTCGGCGCCACCGCCTGTCTGAAGACGCCCGCGTCCTGCACCCTCAAGGGCGGTGTGAGCGGCGACGCCGCAGCGAACACGGTCACGATCAACCTCACCGCGCCGGACTCGGAGTTCCCGTACAAACTCGCCGTCCCGCACGCCAGCATCCTGCCGAAGGACTCGCCGACGAAGGACGCGGGCACGAAACCGCTGCCGACGACCGGCCCCTACATGGCGGCCTCCTACGACCCGAACCGCGAGCTGAAACTGGCGCGCAACCCGCACTTCAAGGAGTGGTCGCGGGAGGCCGAACCGCAGGGTTACCCGGACCAGATCGACTACACCTTCGGGCAGACCGTCGAGTCCGAGGTGACCGCCGTCGAGAACGGCCAGGCGGACTGGATGTACGATCCGCCGCCCGCCGACCGGCTCAACGAGATCGGCACCAAGTACACCTCCCAGGCGCATGTGAACCCGCTGACCGCGTTCTGGTACGCGACGCTGAACGTCAACATGGCCCCGTTCAACAACAAGTTGGCGCGCCAGGCCATCAACTGGGCCGTGGACCGCTCCGCCGTGGTACGGCTGTACGGCGGCACCAACCTCGCCTCCCCCGCGTGCACGATCCTGCCGCCGGGCTTCCCCGGGCACGTCGACTCCTGCGACTACACCAAGGGTGGCGGCAAGACCTGGACGGCCGCGGACCTCGCCACGGCCAAGGCCCTGGTGAAGCAGTCCGGTACGGCGGGGCAGGAGGTCGGCATCGTCGTGCAGGACGACGACGTCAACAAGTCGATCGGGCAGTACCTGCAGAGCCTGCTCACCCAGCTCGGCTACAAGGCGACGCTCAAGCCGCTGTCGGGGAACATCCAGTTCACCTACATCCAGAACACCAAGAACAAGGTCCAACTCGCCCTGACGTCCTGGTACCAGGACTATCCCGCGGCCTCGGACTTCCTCAACGTCCTGTTCTCCTGCGCCGCGTTCCACCCGGGAAGCGACTCCAGCATCAACATCTCGGGCTTCTGCGACAAGGGCGTCGACGCGAAGATGCAGACCGCGCTGAAGACCGCGCAGACCGACCCGACGGCGGCGAACACACAGTGGGGCGCGATCGACCAGGCGATCATGCGGCAGTCCCCGGTCGTCCCGCTGATCAATCCGAAGATCATCGACTTCACGTCGAAGCGGCTGGGCAACTACCAGTTCAGCAAGCAGTTCTACATGCTCGTCGGCCAGACGTGGGTCAAGTGAGCACCGCCGCTGCCGAGTTGGCCACCCCGGAGGCCCGGCGCTCGCCGGGCCCCTGGCGGACGGCCGGCGCCGACCTGCTGCGCAACAGGTCGGCGTCGGCCGCGGCCGTCGTCCTCTTCCTCGTCGTCCTGACGACCCTGTGCGCGCCGCTGTACGCGCACCACATCGCCCACACCGACCCCTTCCAGTCCCATGTCTCCGGCACCACGGTCGTCGACGGCAGGACCGTGCCGGTGCTCACCCCGAGCAGCACCGGCCTCGGCCTCGGCGTGACCCCGATCGGCCCGACCTGGGACCCCGCCCACTATTTCCTCGGCGCCGACAACCAGGGGCGCGACGTGATGGCCCGGCTGCTCTACGGCGGCCGGACCAGCCTGTTCATCGGGTTCACCGCGGCACTGCTCACCTGCGCCCTCGGTACGGTCGTCGGAGTGGTCGCCGGGTACGCGGGCGGGGTCGTGGACGCCGTCATCTCGCGTGTCCTGGACGTCATTTGGGCCTTCCCGGTGTACCTGCTGGCGATCTGCCTCTCGGTCGTCCTGCTCACCGACGGACTGCACCTGGGTCCCCTCACCGTCGAGGCGGGAAGCCTCTGGCTTCCCATTGCGATCATCGCGGCGATCTATGTCCCGTACATCGCAAGGCCGTTGCGCGGTCAGGTGCTGGTACTGCGCAACAAGGAGTACATCCAGGCGGCCGTGGGCTCGGGGGCGCCGACCGCGCGCATCCTGCGCCGCGAGGTGCTGCCGAACGTACTCCCCACGGCCATCGTGTTCGTCCCGCTGATGACCGCGCTCGCCATGCTCACCGAGTCGGCGCTGTCCTTCCTGTCCGTCGGTGTGCAGCCGCCGGACGCCAGTTGGGGCACGATCATCGAGGACGGCCTCGGGCTGCTCTACACCCGGCCCGCCGTGACGATCGCGCCCGGCCTGCTGATCGCGCTGACCACGGCGGCGCTCAACGTCCTCGGCGACGGAGTGCGGGACGCCCTCGATCCGGGCGCCCGGCTGCGCGGAGGGGTGTGACGTCCATGCTCCAGTTCATCGTCAAACGCTTCGCGTCCGCCCTGCTGGTGATGTTCGCGATCAGCGTGCTGGTGTTCCTGATCTTCTTCGCCACGCCGGGAGTCGATCCCGCCGCCCGCATCGCGGGCCGCAACGCCGACCCGGCCACCCTCGCCCAGGTCCGGCACTCCTTCGGCCTCGACCGCCCCATGCCGATCCGCTACCTGCTGATGATGCGTCACCTGCTGATCGACCGCGACCTGGAGTCGTTCGTCAACCGCGGCTCCCGCGTCATCCCGCAGATCGTGCAGGCCACCCCGGTGACACTGTCGCTCGTCATCGGCGCCGCGCTGATCTGGATGGTGGCCGGCATCGTCATGGGTACGGCGGCGGCAGCGCTGCGAGGCAAGGCCGCCGACCCGCTGATCATGCTCGTCGGCGTGGTCGGGGTCTCGCTGCCCGCCTACTGGCTCGGCGAGGTCGTCAACCTCATCACCCAGAAGCAGCTGCACAGTTCGGTGTTCTCCTGGGTGCCACCACCGGGCTACGTCGACCTGAGCCACGACCCCGGCCAGTGGGCGCTGCACCTGCTCTTCCCCTGGCTGACGCTCGCGCTGCTGTACGCCGGTATCTACGCGCGGCTGCTGCGCGGCGAGGTCGTCACCGCTCTGAACGAGGACTACGTCCGCACCGCCCGCGCCAAGGGCCTCTCCGAGCGGCGCATCCTGATCCGCCACGCCCTGCGCTGTTCCCTCATCCCCATCGTGTCGCTGTTCGGCCTGGACTTCGGCGCGCTGGTGGGCGGCGCCGCGCTGCTCACCGAGGTGGTGTTCGGCCTCCCCGGCATCGGCAAGCTCACCTTCGACGCCCTGCAGAACCTGGACCTGCCCGTGATCATGGGCACGGTGCTGTACGCGGCGTTCTTCGTGGTCCTCGCCAACGCCCTGGTGGACATCCTGTACGCCCGACTCGACCCGAGGGCCCGCCATGCCTGACCAACCGCTGCTGGACGTACGCGACTTGAGGGTGTCCTTCCGCACCCGCCGAGGCTCGGTCACGGTCGTCGACGGCCTGTCCTTCTCGGTGTCGCCCGGTGAAATCCTGGGCGTGGTGGGCGAGTCGGGCTCCGGCAAGAGTGTCTCGATGCTCGCCGTACTCCGTCTGCTGACCAGTCCGAACGTGACCGTGGAGGGCGAAGTCCTTTTCCGTGGCCGCGACTTGCTCAGCCTCCCCGACAAGGAGATGCGGGCGGTACGGGGCCGGGAGATCGCCATGGTCTTCCAGGACCCGATGACCGCGCTCACGCCCGTGTACACCGTGGGCTGGCAGATCGCCGAGCAGATCCGGGCGCACGAGATGGTGTCCCGCAAGGAGGCGCACGCGCGTGCCGTCAGCCTGCTCTCGGACGTCGGCATCCCCGACGCGGCCTCGCGCGCGAACGCCTATCCGCACGAGTTCTCCGGCGGCATGCGGCAGCGCGCGGTCATCGCGATGGCCCTCTCCTGCGGCCCCGCACTGCTGATCGCCGACGAGCCGACGACGGCGCTCGATGTCACCGTCCAGGCCCAAATACTCGACCTGATGCGGGAGTTGAACGCGGAGGGCTCGGCGGTGGTCCTCATCACGCACGACATGGGAGTCATCTCGCAGATCGCCGACCGGGTCCTGGTCATGTACGGGGGCCGGGTCGCCGAGGAGGGCCCGCGCCGGGCGGTGTTCCACGGACCGCGGCATCCGTACACGTGGGGGCTGCTCGACTCGGTGCCCCGGGTGGGCGGGCCCCGGCTGCGGCGGCTGCCCACCATCGCGGGGATGCCGGTGGCGCCGGGGAGCCTGCCGGAGGGCTGCGCGTTCGCGCCCCGGTGCCGACTGCGGCACGACCGGTGCGAGGAGCGGCCGGCCTTCAGGGACTTCGGCGACAGCGCGCACCGCGACGCCTGTTGGCTGCCCGACGACGACCGCGCCTCGCTGCGTCTGTCCTCACGGACGGCGGCGACGGACGTACCGGACATGGAACGAGAGGCCACACCGTGACCGCGCTGACGACAACGGCACAGGCGCTGCTGCGCGCCTCGGACGTCACCAAGCACTACCCCCTGCGCGCGGACGGGTTCTCCCGGCACCGCAGAGTGCTCCGTGCCGTGGACGGGGTGTCGTTGGAGGTGCGCGCCGGTGAGACGCTGGGCATCGTCGGCGAGTCGGGCTGCGGCAAGTCGACACTCGGCCGCTGTCTGGTCCGGCTGACCGAACTCACGGGCGGCCGGGTCGAGTTCGAGGGCCAGGACATCAGCACGCTGTCGACGCGCCGACTGCGTCCCGTGCGTCCGGGAATGCAGCTGGTGTTCCAGGACCCGCAGGCCTCGCTCAACCCGCGTCGTCGCGCCGGGGACATCGTGGCGGAGCCGCTGCTCGTGCACCGTTACGGCGACGGGGCCGCCGTTCGCCGTCGGGTCGCGGAGCTCTTCGACGTCGTAGGACTGGCGGCGGCCCATCTGGACCGCTATCCGCACGAGTTCTCCGGCGGTCAGCGGCAACGCATCGGCATCGCGCGGGCGTTGGCGACGAACCCGAAGCTGATCGTCGCCGACGAACCGGTGTCCGCACTCGACGTGTCGATCCAGGCACAGGTGTTGAACCTGTTCGCCGATCTGCAGGAGGAGTTCACGCTCACCTACGTCTTCATCGCGCACGACCTCGGAGTGGTCCGGCATGTGTCGGACCGGATCGCCGTCATGTATCTCGGTGAGATCGTCGAACTCGGCGAGACGGAGGCCCTGTACAAGGAGCCCGCCCACCCCTACACGCAGGCGTTGTTGTCGGCGGTCCCGGACATCGACGACGGCACCCTCGCCGACGAGGTCCCCCGGGAGCGGATCGTGCTCACCGGTGAGGTGCCCAACCCGGTGGACAAGCCCACGGGTTGTCCGTTCCGCACCCGCTGCCCGTACGCGCGGGAGCGGTGTGCCGTGGAACGTCCCCGGCTGACGGTGACCGCCAGTGGCAGGCACACGGCCTGTCACTATCCCCTGGCCGGATGATCAGGTGAAGATGATCTGGCCGCCGGCCGCCCGCTCGTAGAACTCCCCCACGGTGATGATGTCCTGGACGTGTTCGACGAGGTCGTCCTTGTCGAGTTCGAAGAGGTCGACCGACGCCTTGCAGGCGTAGATGCCGGCGCCGGTGTCGGCGATCATCTCGATGAACTCGGGGATCGGCGGGATGTCGAGCTTGTCCATCTTGCGTTCCATGTACCGGGTGACCAGGTCGGGGACGCCCGGCATGCCGCCCAGCAGGGTGGGCAGGTGGAGGCCCGGGTTGCCGACGGTGGCCAGCTTGATGTGCTCCCAGCGCTTCTTCGTGATGGCGTCGAGGCCGAAGAGGGTGAAGAACAGGTCGGCCTCGACGCCTGCGGCGCGGGCGCCGTTGGCCATGATCAGGGCCGGGTAGATCCCTTCCAGGGATCCCTTGGAGACGATGATCGAGACCTTCTCGATCGTTGCGGTGTCGGCCATGACGGCGTGCTCCTCGGTGACGGGCTCGATGACGGAGGTGTCAGATGCAGCCGCGGGGCTTGGGAATGCCCGCGATCTTCGCGGCGGTCTTCGCCGGTCCCTTGGGGAAGAGCTGGTAGAGCTCCTTGACGCTCACGCCGGACGTCTTGCCGAGGACGCGCACGGTCGGGCCCGTGCCCTTGGTCCCGTAGGCGGTGCGCATGAAACGGATGACCTGCCAGTGCCGGTCGGGGAGTGTCCCGACGCCGCTCGCGCGGGCGAGTTGGGCGGCCATGGGCTCGGTCCAGCGCGCGGGGTCGGTGAAGAAACCCTCGTCGTCGACGGGGACGGTGACGCCGTCGTAGGTGGCGGTGGGGATGGTGCGGGCCTCCTCGGCTCAGACGTGGACGGGATGCTTGCCCTGCTCGGGCATCGCCGAGCCGACGCCGGGCATCTCCCGGCCGGGCAGCAGGGTGTGCCAGTACAGCCACTCGAAGGCCAGCTTCCCCAGGTGGTTGGCGTGCGACTCCTTCAGCAGCGGCAGTCCGACGGAGCCGGGGAAGTGGCCGGGCAGCGGTTCGGTCCCGTAGTTGAAGTCGATGAGCAGGGCCTTGTGGAAGCCGGTCTCCACGAAGCAGTTGGTGTGCCCGTCGAAGGACGCGTCCAGCGGCTGTCCGGCGAGGAAGCGGCCGATGTTGCGGACCAGTACCTCGCCCTCGAAGTGGGCCACCGAACCGGCCTTGGAGGCGGGCAGACCCGCCGCGTCGCCGATGGCGAACACGTCGGGGTGGTCGGGGAGTTGGAGCGTGTGCGGGTCTACGGGCACGAAGCCGAGTTCGTCGCCCAGGCCCGGAGAGCGGTCGACGTACCCGCCGCCGCCGTGCAGCGGCACGACGACCGCCAGGTCGAACGGCACCTCCCTGTCGTCGTACGACACCAGCCGGCCGCCGGAGCCGTCGGCGTGGACGCTGCCGAGGGTGAACTCGGTGACCAGCTCGATGCCCTTGCGCTCCAGCAGTCCGCCGAGCTCCCGCGCGGCGGCCGGCTTGGTGAAGGCGGCGTCGAGAGGCGTGGCATAGGTCAGCTGCACCTTGTCGCGGATGCCGCGGCGCTGGAGGTACCAGTCGGCGAGGAAGGCGAACTCCAGTGGTGCGACCGGGCACTTGACCGGCAGATCCGCCACGTCGATCACCACTCGGCCGCCCTCGAAGCGCTCCAGCGCGTACCGCAGGTCGACGGCGCCGGGCAGGTCGTAGAAGGTGAACACCGACTCGCCCCGGCCGGGGCCGGTGAGTCCCTCGGTCTCGTCGGGCAGCAGCCGGGCGCCGGTGGCGACGACGAGGACGTCGTAGGTGACCCAGCCGCCGACGGCGAAGTGCACCACGTGCTTTTCGAGGTCGACCCGGTCGATGCGGCACCTGCGGTAGTCGATGCCGCCGTGCAGCTGGCGTGGACGTGAGCGCAGCAGGCCGTGCGGCTCGGCGAGGCCGAACGGCACGAACAGGAGCCCGGGTTGGTAGACGTGGATGTCGTCCTGGTCGACGACCGTGATCCGGAGGTCCCGCTCGTCGTACGCGCGGCGCAGCCGGTTGGCCGTCATCGTGCCGGCGGTTCCGGCGCCGAGAATCACGATGTGTTTGCCCATGCCTCCAGCGTGGCCCGGGAGCCGCGGCGAAGTCAGGGGCCGATGGTCCTCCCCCAGGTACCCACAGGGGTATGTACGCGACCCCGCACGGTGTGCGACGGCGGGTGGCGCCACCTGCTCGAAGAGCCGCGAAGGGTAGCCCATTCGCCGATCGCCCCGCCAGAGCCGAACGGGCCCTCGCCGGGCCCCGACCGCCCCTCGCCCCGTCGCCCCCGGCCGCGATCCGCTGGAAGCGGAAGCGACCGGCAGTGACGAGGAGGCAGAGCCATGGCAGGGACAGCGCCGGGGACCACCGCCCCGCATCCTCCGGAATCCACCGCGCACATCCTCGAAGTGAGCCATGTACACGGCGACGCCTTCGCCATCGACATCCGCGACCACCGTCTGCTGGTCGACCAGCCCCTGGAGGCGGGCGGCACGGACACGGCCCCGACTCCCACCGAACTCTTCGCCGCGTCCCTCGCCGGCTGCGTCGCCTTCTACGCGGGCCGCTACCTGCTCCGCCACGGTCTGAACGGCGAGGGACTGAGGGTCCGGGCCGAGTTCACCATGGCGACCGACCGGCCGCCCCGCGTCGACACCGTCCGGCTGGTCGTCGCCCCTCCTCGCGGACTGTCCGAGCAGCGCTGTGCCGCCCTGCACGCCGTCGTCTCGCACTGCACCGTCCACAACACCCTGCTGCGGCCGCCCGAGATCGTCGTCGAGGTGGCGCAGTGACCTCACAGGCCGCGCCGACGGGACCGGACGGTTCCGGCGTGCTGCGTGCCCCGACCCCAGGAGGTGCGGTTCTCGTGCCTTTTCCCCGGCTTCTGAGCCGTCTCCTGCGGGGCTCCGTCAACAGGACGACCCTCCGCTTCGCCGGCCACCTCGCCTTCGTCGACCTCGAACACGTCGGCCGCAGGACCGGCACCGTGCATCACACGCCGCTGCGCGCCTTCCGCAGGGGTGACACGGTCGTGGCCGGGATCAACTTCGGGCGCGACTCCGACTGGTTGCAGAACATCCGGGTCGCGGGTCGGTGCCGGATGCAACTGGGCGGCTCCTGGCTGGAGTTGGGTGCGCCACGGATCGTTCCCGTGGCGGAGGGCGTACGCGGTATGCCGTGGCTGTTCGGCGCCGTACTCACCCACGTCCTGCACACCACCGACTGCGTCGAGCTGCCCGTCGTCGGACCGCCGGACCGAGCGGGGACGCCGCCATGGTCGCCGTAGCCTGCCTGCTTCAACTGCTTATCCTCGTGGGCGCGTTGTACGACACGGCCCGCCTGCTGTACCCGTCCGCCGGCCGTCGTCCGGCGCGGTCCCGGCTCCGGTCCCGCCGCGCCGCCCTTGAGGCGGCCGAACAACGGCTCGTGGCGGAGCGGCTGCGCGGCCGGATCGACGCGGCCTCCTACCGGGAGAGGATGCGGTCCCTCGCCGAGAGAGACTGACGCCGGGATCGGCCACTTCACCGCGGAGCAGCTGGCCGCCACCGGTGCCGTCGTCGTACGAGGCAGCCGGGACGCCGCGAGACCGGGGACGGCCATGAGCTGCTGTTCGGTACCAACCACCTCGGTCACTTCGCGCTCACCGAGCGGCTGACGCTCCTGCTGTCCGCGGCGCCGGCGGGTCGCGCCGTGCCAGCGGGAAGCTTCACAGCGCGGTCCGAGCGAATGAAACTGGACGATCCGCAGTCGACGCGGGACCACCGGCCCAAGCGCAGCTACGGCCGGTCGAAGCCGGCGCAGATGTGCTTCGGCTTCGAACTCGACCGCCGTCTGCGTGCCGTCCTCGACCCCGCGGTGCGGGGAGGGCAGCTCTGGGGGCCGCGGGCCTTCGGCCTTCGTGGCCTGTCGTGGCGTGAGTCCGTCCCCTCCAGACATGGCCGATCCGGTCGTAGCGGCTCGTCTGTTGGCCGCGTGCCGCGTGCGGGACCGGCCGGCCGCGCGTAACCACACCGCAAGGTGCCGAACGGCCCCCCATCGGGGCCATGTGCCCCTCCTGCAACCCCCGGCACGGAACGATCATTGAATCAGGCGTGGAGGCCGGGCACGGCCACCACGAGGGGTCCCCCCGTCCCCCCGGGCCGCAACGGCTTCCGCGCCAGGGGGACGGGTCCCTGCAGGGACCGCGGTCGCACGTGGGTCGCGACCGTGTCCCGCCAGGCCGGCCCGTCCCCCGTCCCGCGCACGGGAGTTCCGCCCTGCGCGGCGTCCGTCGGCGCCGAGTGACAGACCGGTCGCGGAACGCGGCATGATGGCCGACATGCGCATCCGTATCGACGCCGTCGACCTGCCCGGCCGTACGTTCCCCGCCCCCGCCGGCAAGCCCGTCCGGGCGTACGACGACGTGCACGTCGCCGTGCAGCGCCGGGACCGGCCGGCCGAGCTGCTCGATCCGCAGGCGGGGGACGCGCCGTCCGCGAGCTGGACGCTGGAGTGCGCGGCGGAGGTCACGCCGGACGGTGTCGTGGTCACGGGCCCTTATGTGCAGCAACGGATGGGCCTGCGGTTCGTCTATCTGTCCTGGGGGACGGTCGACGGGGACGGGATCTTCACGATGTTCCGGCGCGCCAAGCTCATGCTCGACTCCGTGCCCGCCGACGTCCTGGCCGCCGCCGCGAGTGGCGGCCTGCTGGTGGGCCGTCTCGGTCTGACCGACGCGAACGGCGGCCCGTTGTGCGCGCGGGTGGATCCCCCGCGCATCACCTGGACCGCCGCCGCCTGTTAGCCGTGGGTCAGGACGCCGAGTCCTTCTTGTTCGTCGCCGCCCGGTACGCCTGGGTCGGGGTCATCGCGACGCCGTTGAGGCTGACCGTCTTGTAGGGGCTGACCTTGGCGCAGGACTTCGACTGGTCGGCGGTCGAGGCCTGGGCGTTGGAGGTGGCCGCCTTGGTGTCGGCCGGGGCCGGGGACGAGGAGCCGCCGGGGAGCGTCGTACCGCTGGGCCAGTCCGTGCCGATGACCAGGGTCAGGCCGGTGCCGGTGCCCTGCTTGAGGTGCGAGGAAGAGAGGCCGATCGCCTTGGCCACGGTCTGGGCCTCGGCCTTCTGTCCGGTGCCGTAGGTGAGAGTGGTCGTGGTCGCGCTGACGGAGGCGTTGCCGGTGGTGGTGCCCGAGCTGAAGCCGCCGTCTGTCAGGCCGGTGGCGACGGTGGAGGCCCGGCCGCTGATGCTGGTGCCGTTCTCCACCGTGACCGCGATCTGCGCGGCCGGTACGGCGGCCGCCGTGGCGGTCGCGGTGGCCGCCGCCGACTTCTTGCCGGACGAGCTGGTCAGCGACTGGTCGTTGGCGATCGTCGCGAACAGGCTCTTCGCGGCGGCGGCGGGCACGACCCGGTTGGCGTTGGCCGGGTCGGCGCCGGTCTGCATCGTGGTGAACGTCATGCGCTTCGTCGGGACCTTGTCCAGGTCCGCCGCGAGCCCGATGAGCTTCTTGACGGTGCCGAGGCCCGTGTCGACGGTGAGCGCCTTGGTGGCGGCATCGGCCAGGTTGTAGACCGCCGAGGGGTTGGTGAGGGTGCCCGCGCTCTTGAACTTGCGGATCATCGCACTGAGGAAGAGATGCTGGGAGACGGTACGGCCGAGGTCGCTGCCGTCGCCGAAGCCGTGCCGGGAGCGGACGAACTCAAGGGCCGCGGTGCCCTTGAGGGTGTGGGTGCCCTTGGCGAGCTTCAGATGCGAATAGGTGTCGTAGACGTCGGCGTCGACGCACACCGAGACACCGCCCACCGCGTCGGACATCTTCACCACACCGGAGAAGTCCATCTGCACGAAGTGGTCGATGGTGATGCCGGTGAGCGCGTGCACGGTCTTGACCTGGCATTCCTGCCCGTACTGGAGCGCGCTGTTGATCTGCCCGTAGTAGCCGGGCGTCGACTGGCCGCTCTTGGGGTCCTTGCAGGCGGGGACCTGGGTCATGGTGTCGCGGGGGATGCTCATCACGGTGGCGTTGGAACGGTCCGCCGAGATGTGCACCACCATCTCCACGTCCGCGTTGCCGTTCCCGGACTGCACACCGGTCGCCGAACAGCCGCCGCCGAGTTTGCAGTCGGTCGCGCTGGACCGGGCGTCGCTGCCCATCACCAGGAGGTTGATCGGCGTACGGCCGAAGGCGTCGGCCTTCTCCTTGCCGCCCGCGCCGTCGTCGATGGGGACGCTGTTGATGTTGCCGTTCAGGTGCTCGTAGAACCACCAGCCGGCGCCCGCGGTCACCATGATCAGCGTCGACAGGGATATCGCGGTGATCTTCAGCACCCGCCTGCCGCGCGGGGGCTGCTTGCGGCGTGAGGCGGCGCGACCGGCCGCGCGGGACCCGCCGCGAGGCGCCTGGCGGGCCGCGGCGCGGGAGGCGGCCCGGCCACCGGTGGGCAGCGGCTCGTCGGCCTCACCCGCCCGCGGTCTGGGCACCCCTCGTGTGCGGCTGCGCGTGGCGTGTCCCACGGGGCCGTCCCCGAGGTCGGTCATCTGGCACTCCCACAAAACGGTCGGGCCGTTCAGGCCGTCGGTGCTGCGGCCAGGGGCGCGCGGCCATGTCGGGTCGGACGAGGCGGGGTTCCCGTCTCGCTTGCGTGGTTGCGCAATATAACAATCTCTGATGAGAACACCGCAGGCGCTTTCTCATTTACGGACTTTCATTTTGCGTCAAGGTCGGTCAACTGGTCGGAATGCGGGCGGTGGTGATGGTCATCGGAGTACCGGTGACCGCGATGAGATAGAAGTGCGGATGCGAGCCGCCCGGCACCCGCCGGAGACCGCCGGGCGGCTTCACGACGTATGTCGCCGACGCGTGCGGGGCGAGGGACTCCGGGCCGCCGGAGGCGGTCCACCAGTCGGAGGCGCCCTGCCCGAGGCGGCTGGCGAAGTGGGGGGTGAGCCGGGTGGCGGTCGTGTTGACGACCCGGGTGACGAGCTGCGTGATGTCGCGGTGCCCGGAACGCTCCACGATGTCCGCCGTGACGCTCATGCGCAGCGGCGGCGGGCCGGCCGCGGCGATCGTCACACATACGACGGCGGGCGCGAGGAGCCCTGCGGCGAGCACGGCGCGGGCCGGGCGTGCGGTCAGGTGCGGGATGCGGGGCTGCCAGGCCGAGGCGAGCGCGGCGGCGGGGACGGTGGCGGCCGCCGCGAGCCACAGCGGGGTCATCATCAGGAAGTAGCCGTCCTGGGACCGGGTGGCGAGGTAGAAGCTCAGCCAGGGCAGCACGGTGATCGCCGGGCCGAGCCGCCGCACGAAGAGCAGCGTGGCGGCGAGCAGGCCGAACAGGAGCAGGAGACTGCCGTAGGAGTAGTAGTCGAGGTGCCTGCTGCCTGAGGTGAAGTAGTACGAGATCCCCATCAGGCCCTGGCCGTGCAGGATCGCCTTCTGGGTGATCGGGAGCAGCAGTCCGTGCAGCCAGGTGGAGAAGTCCTCGGCGGCGAAGTAGGCGTTGATCGCGGCCCAGGTCAGTGCGGCGGTGCCGGTGTAGCGGGCGACCACGCCGAGGGCGAGCCGGGGGCCGAGGTCGCCGCGCCGGACGGCGTAGAGGCCGAGGAGGAGGAACGGCGCGAGGAACCAGGCGAGTTGCTGGGTGGCGCAGGCCGCGCCGAGGCAGAGGGCCTGGAGCACTCCGGGGAGTCCGAGCCGGCCGCCGGCTCCGGTCTCGGGCCACCTGACCACCACCGGGACGAGCAGGACCAGGGCGAGGACGGCCGGGTAGCCGGAGTAGGCGTAGCCGGGAAGGAAGCCGAAGCCGAGGCACACGGCGGTGGCGGCGGACCGCCAGGGGGCCGGGAGCAGCAGCCACAGCAGGACGGCCCCCGCGAGGAGCGCGCCGGTGGTCACGAGGGTGGCGGCGGCCGTCGAGTGGACCACGGCGTGCACGGGGGCGGCGAGCAGCGCGGTCAGCGGCGGGTAGCCGTAGGTGTAGTCGGCGCCGCCGGACATGGTCTTGGTGATGCCGACGGACGAGGAGTCGAAGAGCCAGGGCCAGGGCTGGCCGTAGACGGGGTGGCCGTGCAGGATCTGGTTCGCCGCCTGCGCGGTGAGCACGCCCTCGTCGGTGCCGGCGTGGTTGAGCCAGTAGCCGCAGAGCACCAGCGCGACGGCGAGCACCAGGACGCCGGCGTCGACCCTGGTCAGCGCGCGGCGGGTGCGGGTGGTGAGGGTCAGGACTCCGGCGACGAGGATCCCGGCATAGCAGACGGAGATGATCCCGGCGACGGGCGGGTGCGAGGTCATCGCCCTGGTCCAGGCGTCGCGCGTGCCGATGAACAGGCTGATCGTGGCGATCAGCGTCATCCCCCGGTGCAGTTGCTGCGGCGCGGCGGACCCGGTGGTCGGCGGCCCGGTCCGTGGCGGCCCGGCGGTGGCGGGCGCGTCGCGGCGCCGCAGTCGCAGACCACCGCCGGCGCGGGGACCGTCATCCATGGCGTCCTTCTCCTCCTCGTTCCGCCGCCCTCGTCGGCCGGCGGTTCACACCGGGGCAACCCCTACTACATGTCGTAGAGGTGAAAGAAGCCGTCGAGGTTCACCAACGGAGGGGAAGAGCTGGGCAAGAACCACGGATCACATCGGGCCGGGTCCCGGCGCCCGGTGCCCGGTCGGCATTCCGTGCCGGGGGCGTCGCGCAGCGTGCTGTCGCGAGGATGTCCACGTCGTTCGTCACCAAACGATCTTGGACACCCTCGTTCCCGTCTCCGCAGGCACCCCATGGACCACACCACCAGGAGGAATCCGTGTCATACCCGCAACCGCTCACCCCCGAGGAGAAGCTCGCCGACACGAAGAAGCTGTTGAGCCTCCCGCGTATCGTCGTGATCTGCGGCTCCACCCGCTTCATGACCGAGATGAACGAGGCCGATCTGCGGAAGACCAAAGCCGGAAGGATCGTCGTCAAGCCGGGCTGCGACATGAAGTCGCCGCACGAACTCTGGTCCGACCCTGCCGAGGCCGAGGCGCTGAAGGTTCGACTCGACGATCTGCACCGGGCCAAGATCCGGCTCGCCGATGAGGTGCTCGTAGTCGGCGACTGCATCGGAGACAGCACTCGAGCCGAAATCGCCTACGCCCGGTCGCTGGGCAGGCCCGTGCGGTTCACGCACCCCGAAGTCGACCCTGACGCCTGACCGTCTCAGCACTGCTGTTCGTACCGGAGGCCGCCGAACCGTCCGGCGGCGATGTCCTCCCGTGCGCCCACGATCAGATTCATGGTGAAGACGTCGTAGTCGATCGCCTGCCCCGGCAGCTGCGCGAGGAGCACGGGACCGCCCGCGTCCGGCGCCATGTCCCACGGGTCGGAGAACCCGCCGAGCTGCACGCAGACTCCGGGACGGTGTCCGCCGAAGGCCCTGTCCAGGACGGCTTCCTCGAAGCTGTCCAAGGCCTCCCCGGCTCCCCCGCCGTCCAGGAACGCGTCGATCCGCGGCCCCCCTTCCCCGTCGCTGTCGAGGGTCAGTCCGGCCACGGGGTAGAGGGTGCTTGGTTCATAGACCCGGATCTGCCTCGGCTCCCCGTTCTGTTCGTACGTCGCGGCTCGCTCCGTGGTGTGGGCGTCGGCGGGGACGTGGAGCACCGCGGACGACTCCGGCGGATACTCGATCTCGGTGAAGAACAACAGGTGCCCGTCGGCGGGCAGTTCGATGTCGAGGACGTCGCGGGGCAGGGCCGCGCAGTCGACGCTCAGCACCAGCGGCTCGCGTCCTTCGGGCCAGTCCACCCCGTCCGGCAGCGCGGGAAGTCCGCCCGTCCGCGCGGCCGGCCGTGCCAACTCCCGCTGGGACACGGGCACTTCCTTGTGCCGCACCAGATACAGGCACGGCCGGACCCGCGCCGTCAACTCCCTTGCGACAGCGCCCGGAACGCCGTACTCGGCGGCTGTTTCCAGGACGATCCGCTCGTCGATCGATGTCATGCGGGCGATCGTGCCACGGGGCACTGACACGTCACGGACCGGCGGCCGGGCAAGTGGTTCGGACCGTCGTCCGGGCGAGTGGTTCGAACCCTCAACTCGTCGGCAGTTCGGACGCGACGAAGCGCTCGAAGCCCGCGTGGAAGGCCGTGCCGCGCGGGTCGGTCGCGCTGTAGTGGAAAGCGGCCACCCCGCAGCCCCGGGCGTCGAAGGCGACGCCGGTGTACGAGGCCACCCGGGTACCGTTGACGGCGAGTTCGACCTTGATCCGGCCCGCACCGGCCGAGGAACAGGTCATCGACATGTCGACCTGCTGCCGACTCCCCACCTCCAGACCCAGGTCCGCAAGGTTGACCTCGACAACCCGGTCGTGCTGGAAGACTCCCTTGAACCTGAACTCGCGCACGATCAGGGCCTCCTGATCCGTCGTCAAGTAGGTCGCCCAGCGGGAGCCCTTGCGGAAGTCCCCCGACCCGTCGCACCACAGCCCGACCCCGCCCTCGCCGCCGTACCACTCCGTCTGGGTGCTCAGCCGTACCGCGAACGACGACGGCTCGAAGGGCGCCTGCGGCCACACCTCCAGCTCGGACTTGGGATCCACGAGCATGGTCCCGCCCTTGTGCGTGATCTTCGCGAGGGCCGGATCCTTGTACGACCAGTCGCCCGAGTCGGTCAAGTCGTCGGTGTACGTGAGGGGTTGGGGGCTCGTGGAGCTCCCGGAGCCGTGCGTCTGCGGGCCGTTCTCCGTGGCCGATCCGCCCGAGGTGGTGCTGAGCACGATGGCGAGCAGCAAGGCCACCGCGGCGCTGCCGGCCGCGAAGCCCCACAGGCGTAGATGTCTGGCGCTTCCGCCGGGGGCAGGAACGGGGCCGGATGCGGGACCGGGGCGGGATGCGGGATCGGAGCCACTGCTTCCGCCGCCGTGTCCGGGTGGTGGCATACGGGTCTCGGTGCGCGCGCCGTCCGTCGCCTGCACGGATGCTGCCACTTGCTCGGCTTCCGCCACTTCCGCGAGGCGGGTGATGAGCTGGGCGGCGGTGGGGCGTTCCGCCGGGTCCTTGCGGAGGCAGTCGGCGATGACGGAACGGACGGGTTCCGGTACCGCCGTGAGGTCCGCGTCGCGGGTGGACACGGCGACCAGTACCTCGTAGTCGCTCTCTCCCTCGAAGGGATGTCTCCCCGTGGCAGCGAAGCAGAGCGTGCCGCCGAGGGAGAACACGTCGGTGGCGCTGGTGACGTGGAGCGATTTGACCTGCTCGGGTGACATGTACGCGGGTGAGCCGAGCACACTGCCCGGTGTGGTGAGCGCCGACTCCAGCAGGCGGTCGTCGCGGGCGATACCGAAGTCGATGATCCGCGGTCCGTCCGGGGAGAGCAGGATGTTGGACGGTTTGATGTCCCGGTGCACGACACCCGCCCGGTGCACCTGTGCCAGCGCGTGCGCGACGGCGAGCGCGAGGGACTGCAGCCGCCCCGAGGCCAGCGGACCGCCCGCGGTCACATGCTGGTGGATCGTGGGACCCGGGACGAACTCGCTGACGATGTAGGGATGCCGGCCGGAGAGGTCCGCGTCGAGGACCCGAGCGGTGGCCAGTTCACCGACCCGGCTCGCGGCGCCGAACTCCCGGCGCACCCGGGCGAGCGCGACCTCGTCGTACTCCTTGCCCGGCAGCAGGAACTTCACCACGACCTGCTGCCCCGCCCCGTCCCGGGCGAGCCACACCACACCTTGCCCGCCGCGGCCCAACTCGCGCTCGCAGACGTACCCGCCCACCGACAACTGCATTCGCGGATCCATGTCCACGCCCCCAGCCCCGCCCCCGGTACATGGCTGTAGCTCAGCGTATCGGCTCGCCGGCCACCGAACACCGGGGACGGACGGACACGTGCACCGTCATGACGGCCGGCGCTTCAGCTTCAGCCGATGCGTGCTCCCGCGCCGCTGACGCGGACGCGGGGGTCGCCCGCGCGCAGCGTCACGGTGAGTTCGCCGGGGCGGCCCAGGTCCTCGCCCTGGCGCAGAGTGAGGACGGAGTCCTCGGGGACCAGGCCGAGTTCACGCGCGTACGCGCCGAACGCGGCAGCCGCCGCGCCCGTCGCCGGGTCCTCGACGACGCCGCCGACGGGGAAGGGGTCACGGACGTGGAATACCGTGGCCGACTCCCGCCACACCAACTGGACCGTGGTCAGGTCCAGTTGGTGCATCAGAGCTTCGAGGCGCCCGAAGTCGTAGGCAAGATCCGCGAGTCGGGCACGGGTCGCCGCCGCGAGCACGAGATGGCGGGCACCGGCGAAGGCGATACGGGGCGGAAAGGCGGGGTCCAGATCGGCTCGCGGCCAGTCGAGCGCGGCGAGCGCCTCGTCGAGGTCGGCGTCGGCGATCTCCTCGATGTGCGGTTCGACGCTGGTGAGTGTGGCCCGGAGCGTCCCGTTCTCCTCGGTCACCTCCACCGGCACAGTGCCCGCGCGCGTCGCGAACACCAACTCCCCCGTGCCGATCCGCTCGGCCAGCGCGAGGGCGGTCGCGACGGTGGCGTGCCCGCAGAACGGCACCTCGGCCTTGGGGCTGAAGTACCGGATGCGGTACGCCCGCCCCTCCGGACCGCCGAGGCCCTCCGGGGGCGCGGTCAGGAACGCGGACTCCGAGTATCCGAGCTCGGCGGCGATGGCCAGCATGTCGCTGTCGGCCAGGGCGGTGGCGTCCAGAACGACGCCGGCGGGGTTACCGCCGGAGGGATCACTGGAGAAGGCGGTGTAACGCAACACCTCGGGCCGCGGCGAATTCGTCGTCATGTCCTGGCAACGCGGGGCGGGTTCCCGACCATTCCCGGACACCGCGCCAGTTCGTGGTGCGGATGTCCGGTACCACTGAAGTACCCTCGTCCTCAGCCGAGTTGCTCGGCCAGTCCGACGATGATGCCCTCCGGGCCGCGGACGTAGCAGAGCAGATAGCTGTCCTCGAACCGGGCGATCTCGCCGACGAGTTCGGCGCCGTGCGGGCGCAGGCGGGCCACGGTGTCCTTGATGTCGTCGACGGCGAACATGACGCGGTGGGTGCCCAGGATGTTGTGCGGCCGGTCGCGCGGACCGGCGCTGGTCGCCTCGGGGCTGCGGTACTTCGCGAGTTCGAGCCGGCTGCGGCCGTCCGGGGTCCGGACCATCGCGATCTCGCAGCGGACGCCGTCGAGTCCGGTGCACTGGTCGGCGAAGAGTCCCTCGACCTCTCCCCTGCCCTCCAGCTCCATTCCGAGCTCCACGAAGAACGCGACGGCGGCGTCCATGTCCTCGACGACGATGCCGACGTTGTCCATCCGCTGAATCGTCATGCTGGGTTCCTCCCTCTTCCTCGTACGGCCGGTGGCGACCGCTGCTGTCCCCGGGACGGAGTCGGTGGCCCATTCTCGACATGTACGGACCACCGACTCCGAAAGAGGGTTGCGACTTCTCGGATCAGGCCCGGGCGCCGGTGTCCTGCGCGGAGGCCGCGAACTCCTCGGGGCCCTGCTCCGCCGCCACCGGGTCCATCCACATGACCTGCCAGCCGTGGCCGTCGAGGTCGTAGAAGCTGCGTGAGTACATGAAGCCGTAGTCCTCGGCGCCGTCCACCTCGGTGCCGCCCGCCGCGAGTGCGGCGGCGCTGACCGCGTCGACCTCGTCACGGGAGGAGACGCTGAAGCAGTAGAGCGCCAGCGTGTGCGTGGTGGGATCGGCCAGCGGCAGTCTCGCGAACTCCGCGAACTTCTCGCGGGTGAGCAACATGACGAAGGCCTGCTCACCGACCAGCATGCAGGTGGCGGTCTCGTCGGTGAACTTCGGGTTGAAGCTGAACCCGAGCTCGGCGAAGAACGCCTTGCTGCGCTCCAGATCCACCACGGGAATGTTCAGGAACAGCATGCGGCCGGGGTGTGCGGGAGTGGTCATGATTGGGTCTCCGGTCAGTGGCTCGATGGTGTATGTCCTGACAGACCGGTCCCGTCGGCAGAACTCATCGGTGGCCCTCAATCACGGACGTGGTCCTGGCCGGGCGACAGCACACCGCAGGGTGCCCGGCCGACGCTCGTCGGTCGGGCACCCTGCGTGTCCGAACTGCTTGTCACTTCTTGACGACGGACTCCACCCAGCTGATGAAGTTCGTCGTCGCGTCACCGGTGCGCTCGGCCATGGTGTGCGCCATGGCCCACACCGTGGCGAAGTCGACGTCGCGGATCCCGTAGTTCCGCAGGGCCAACTGGAGGTTGATCTCGGTGGTGTTGCCCGTGTCGCCCTGCATGATGCCGGTGCGGATGCGCCAGTGCCGCGCCACCCGCGACTGCCGGTAGCCGGCGAAGGCGGGCGAGAGGAAGTACAGCGGGTTGTACGCGTCGGCCCGCCAGGCCATGTCCTTCCCGACGCTGTCCTTCTTCGCGAAGTCGCTGTCGTACGCCGCGGACCCGTAGGCGGAGTCCCAGTCGGAGTGGGTGGCGTACGTCGTCTCGTTCGCCTCGACGACGTCGCGGGTGAGCGGCGCGAAGTGGGACGGGGCGCCCAGCCCCATCGCGAAGACGCTGTTCTCGCCCTGCCCGCGGGAGTACCCGTCGAACGCGCCGACCGGCTTGTTCGCGTTCTTCTGGCTGTTGACGAAGCCTTCGAGGCCGGACACCGTCGCGGTGTTGGTCGTGGCGTCGTAAGTGGCCCATGTGCCGGCGGTGTTGAGGTAGGCGAAGTAGTCGGCGACGGTCTCGTACGTGGTCGAGGTCCCCGTCTGGCCCGATCCGGGCGGGCCGCCCTGGGTCGTGATGGTGTACGGGAAGGTGTTGTCCGACAGGAAGTTGTTCAGCGAGGTGGTGATCACCTCGATCAGGTGGTCGTAGTAGCTGCCGGCCAG
Organism: Streptomyces sp. NPDC050549; assembly: GCF_040655035.1. NCBI lineage: Bacteria > Bacillati > Actinomycetota > Actinomycetes > Kitasatosporales > Streptomycetaceae > Streptomyces > Streptomyces sp. NPDC050549. Next base: position 29,571 of record NZ_JBFAJD010000011.1, on the reverse strand, counting down.
GTACGTGCCGCTGCTGGACTCGGTCAGCTCCAGGCGCCTGCCGTGCTCGTCGCGCAGCCCCAGGCGGTTGAGGTACTTCGGCCAGGCCTTCGCGAGGTCCGCCGAGTAGGCGCTGCTCCACGTGCCGGACGCGCGCGTGCCGGTCGAGGAGAACTGGCCCATGTTCCACTCGTAGGACAGGTTGGCCTCCTGCAGGTTGGTGATGGGGCACCAGGCCATCACGCCGGCGACCGCGTCGCTGAGGGGGCGGCCGTGAGCGTCCTCCATCGCCGCGCCGATCGTGCGCAGATACGGGTGGTAGAGGGGGCTGTCACCGGACGTGCCCGCCACGGTGTCCTGGGCGCCGCCGCCGCTCATGCCGAAGAGGACGATGTCGTCCGTGCTGCCGGGCAGGACGCTCTCGTTGTAGCGGAGGAACCGGACCGCGGCCTTCAGGTCGGTCACGCCCCAGGGGGCCGCGTCGGAGCGGGTGCTGGTCGAGCTGTCCCGGCCGCGCAGGCCCGGCCACACGTAGACGAGCCCGGCCGCGAGGTACTGCGACACGCTGCTGTAGTTGTAGGACGTGGCCGGCGCCTGCTGGGCGTAGCCGGGGGTGTTGACCGGGATCACGATCGGCGCCGTGCTTCCCGAGTACTGGCCGACGGTGCCCTTCCGGTTGAGCTTCGCGGTGTACGTGGTGCCGTCGCTGTTCGCGGTGGCCGTCAGATAGGCGCCCGGCACATAGATCGACAGGTTCTCGTAGTCCGTCGAGGCCGGGGTGGCGACGTACACCTTCCCGATCTGGTAGTACACGTCGTTGGTCGCGTCGTAGGACCAGGCGGTGGAATCGAACTCCAGCGAGTGGGCCGATGACGCGGTCGACGCGCTGTTCGAGGACGAGGTAGCGGCGAACGCCGTGCCTGCCGCGCCCTCGGCGACTCCGAACGCGGTCATGGCTGCAACGCCCGTGGCGCTCCGGATCACAGTTCTGCGGTTGACGTCCACCCGTAGACCTCCTTGTACAGCGGGTTGCGTGGTCACAGCCGTACGTGCCCACCGCCGTGGCGAGTTCGCGGGCAGGTTTGGCTGTGCGGCTCGGTCGCGTCCCAGACTGTCGGTCGGGGCCCAAGATTGTTAACAATTTCGATGATAATTTTGTTAGAAGTTGATCCGCGGGACGCACGCCGGTTCGTCACGCCCCCCGAGGTGCGCCACGAAGGCGGCAGCGACGCGCGGGCGGTTTCCGCCGGGAACGGGCGTGGGCGGCAGCTCGGCCTCAAGTCCCCACTCCGTGTTGAACATGACGACAGAGTGCCGCCCGGCAGCACGTCGCCCCTGAGTCAGAGGGCGAACCGGACCACCGAGCGAGCAGCGCAGTCCAGGACCGACACTCCTTCGTCGACGCGGACGAACTCCCCGGTGTTCCGCACACGCGACCCGGCTTCCAGGCCCTCGTACGTGAGACCCCAACCCTGTCCGTCCGGTGGGACGAAGACGTACATGGTACGGAGTTCGGCGATCTCGTCCGGTTCCGTCGGGGTGCCCCTCGGCGGTCCTTGACGCAGCGGATGTCCTTGCCCGACTCACCCCTGGACCGAACTCGTTCACCGCGATCATCCCTCCTTCGGCACCGGAACAGTCGCGGTCGCGGTCGAATCAAACCGGGTCACCGAAGCCGCCACAACCTCTCTCCATGATCACCACCACGTCCACATCAAGGAAGTGCGACGGTAACGACCGGAGACAGGAACCACGCAGGCGAAGGACCCCCTCCCGGTCGCGGAGGCGGTATCGACGCCTTCCTGCCCCCGCAGGCGCATGGGCCACATCCCCCTGTCCTGCAACTGCCCCTCGCCTGACATCAATGACCACCGAAAGCCCCCGCTCCCCCACACTCGAAAGGCGCCCTTCGTGAGTGCTCCTGCCCTTCGCGGAACTCCCATGCGTCATCTCGCGACAGCCCTGACCGCCTCCGCGTCCGCGCTGGCACTCACCGCGTGCGGCGTCATGGACGGAGTCGGCGGAAGCGGCAGCTCCGCATCCCCCGAGAAGGGCGACGACATCACGGTGGGGCTGCTCCTGCCCGACAAGGACACCGCACGCTTCGAAAGCTTCGACCACCCCGTCATCGAGAAGGAGGTCGCCACCCTCACGCACGGCAAGGGCAAGGTCGTCTACGCCAACGCCGAGGCGAGCCAGGACAAGCAGAGCCGGCAGTTCCAGCAGATGGTGGAGCAGAAGGTCGACGTCATCCTGGTCGACGCGCTGGACGCCAAGGCCATCGCCCCGGACGTCCAGAAGGCCAAGAACGCCGGCATCCCCGTCATCGCCTACGACCGGCTCGCCCAGGGCCCGATCGACGCGTACGTCTCGCACGACAACGAACTCGTCGGCGAGATCCAGGCCCGCGCCATCATCGACGCGCTCGGCAGCAAGGCGGCAACCAGCAAGATCGTCATGATGAACGGCGACCCCGCGGACACGAACTACGCCAAGTTCAAGGAGGGTGCCCTCGGCGAACTGAAGGACAGGGTCCGGATCGCCAAGGAGTACGACACGGCCAAGTGGTCGCCGGCGGTCGCCAAGGCGAACATGAAGAACGCGATCAAGACCCTCGGCCTCGACAACATCGCCGCCGTCTACGCGGCCAACGACGGCCTCGCGGGCGCCGTCATCGATGCGCTGAAGGAAGCGGGCGCCACCAGGATCCCGCCGGTGACCGGCCAGGACGCCAACCTGGACGCGGTGCAGCGGATCATCACGGGTGAGCAGTACATGACCGCGTACAAACCGTTCCCGGACGAGGCCACCCGCGCCGCGGAGATCGCGGTGTACAAGGTCCAGGGCCGCGACATCCAGTTCGACGCGCTGACCCGCGACACGGTCGACAGCCCCACCAGGAAGAAGATCCCCGCGATGCTCGTACCGGTCGTCTCCCTCACGAAGGACAACATCAAGGACACCGTGATCGCGGACGGCATCTACTCCGTCAAGGACATCTGCACCTCGAAGTACGCCACGGCCTGCGCCGCGATCGGCCTGAAGTAGCGGCCTCGGAGCGACCGGCCGCCGCGAGGGACGGCCGACAAGGCAACGGCGGACGAGTTCCGCGGTTCCCTCAGGCGGTCTCTCCGCGGTCTTCGGAGCGACCCCGGTGTTCAGGCGTTCCTCCTTCAGCGGAACCGGTCTGAGCTGCGACGCTGGAGGACTTCCGGATCGGGCAGCGTCCTGCGACGGTCACCAGAACGCACCGTGCCCGGACCGGAACTCACCGCGGCAGAACGCGCCTTCGGCCGAGCCCGCACGGACCACGTCGGGCCGGCCTGTTGCCGGCCCCCGGCATCCACCGCCTCGAAGAGCAGACCGGCACCCGGACGCACCCTCGGCCTCGCCCTGCTCGTCTTCGGCGCCGCGGGCAGCGGGCAGCGGGGTCAACAACCCACAGACACAAGGTGTCTGCCGGATCTCGCACCGCGTACTGACATTTCGGCGTGCATCGGCACTTCGACCCGCGAGCGGACCAGGTCGAACTCGTACACCGCTCGCCGGAACGCGACCCCGAGCAGCACTCCGACGGAACGGAAGTGAAGGAAACCCTGACCGGACGCCGCGGCTCGGATAACCTCGTCAATCCTCGGGGCCGAACTGACGTACGGCGCACATCACTTCGGGGGATCCGTGTCAGAACAGCGGCCGCTGCCACCGGACCTGGCGACAAACGAGGCCGCCGCGCTGCGGCAGACCGGTGCCTCGCCCCTGCGCCTCGGCGATCCGGATCGCATAGGTCCCTACGCGCCGCTGGCCCTGCTCGGCAGCGGCGGAATGGGGCGGGTCTACCTCGCACGTCCCACGGACGGCAGCCCCGGTCTGGCCGCGGTGAAGGTGATCAGACCGGAGTACGCGGACGATCCCGGCTTCCGGCGCCGGTTCGAGCGCGAAGCGTCGGTGCACGAACGGGTCAGTACGTCGCACACACCGCGACTGTGTGGCACGGGCTTCCAGGACGAGTTGCTGTGGATGGCCACCGAGTACCTCCCGGGGCTCGATCTGGCGCATGCCGTGCGTGAGCACGGCGCCCTGGAGACGGCCGCGGTCTGGCGTCTGGTGGCGGAGCTGGGGCAGGCGCTGGCCGATCTCGCCGCCACGGGGATCGTGCACCGGGATCTGAAGCCGTCCAACGTGCTGTTGTCCGTCGGGGGCGCGCACGTGATCGACTTCGGCATTTCGAAGGCCATGGACGCCAGCACGATCACCGGCACGGGCGTCCGGGTGGGAACTCCGGCCTACATGTCGCCGGAACACTTGAGGACCGGCAGATCCGACACGGCGTCGGACGTGTTCTCGCTCGCCGGGACGCTGGTGTACGCGACGGTGGGACGTGCCCCGTTCGGCGACGGTACGGGGGTCGACGTGATGCACCGGGTGGCCTTCGAGGAGCCGGACCCCGAGCTGATCGCCGAGATCTCGGCGGCGGACGCGACGCTCGGATCACTGCTGACCTCCTGTCTGGCCAAGGAGCCCGAACGGCGGCCCACAGGGCGGGACTTGGTCGACACTGCCGCAGCACGAACCGAGACGACCGTGTGGCCCCAGCCGCTGGCCGGCCAGCTGCTGGCCCGGCAGCGGGCGTACGAGGTGCTGTACCGTCTCCCCGTCGCATCACCGGCCCCATTACGGTCTCCGGACGCCCGCCCGATGGCGGTGCCGCCGGCACCGGCCGGGCAGGGCGACCGGACTGGTCCGCCCGTTCTCGAACCACCGGTGGGGGCCGCAGACGCCGCCTCCGGCACACCATCGGCACGCCCCCAGGAGAGCAAAGTCCGCACCTGGGCACGGAAGAAGACGGTACGGGCCGTCGCCGCGGGCATCGCCGTCTGCGCGGTGGCCACAGGGGTCTTCGTACTCAGTCACCACGACGCCGGACCCGCCGCTTCCGCCCCGGGGTCCACTACGACGACCGGGCGCACCATGCCCGGCGGCACCACCCTCTCACCGACGCCCGGGGCCTCGGACGCGAGGGCTGCCTCCGGCAAGAGCGTCGACGGCCCCGCGAACCCCGACGGTGCGGCCACGCGTCCCGAGAACTCGGGCTCCGCCGCACCGGCGGTGGACGGCACTTCCTCCGCTCCCGATGCCGGTCCCAGCGCCTCGGCCGACGCGACTCCCTCCTCGTCCCCGAGCAGTCCGGCCACCGCCGAGCCCGCGACCCCGGCCTGGATCTCGGACTGCACGTACTACCGCGGCAACGGACGCACTCGCCTGGGAGACAGCGGCAACCGAGTGCTGCAAGTGCAGTGCATGCTGACGAAGCGCGGATACGACGTCGGGAGCACAGGCGTGGACGGCGACTTCGGTGCCGGAACCGAGTCGGCTGTGCGGAGCTTCCAGAGCGCCAAGCTGCTGGACGCCGACGGCATCGTGGGCCACGAGACCTGGCTCGCCCTGCGCAGCACGGAGTGACGCACGTGCCCCACCCGCCACGGTGCCGGACAGCGGCGGCCCGGTCGCCGGATCCGGCCCGGGTGACACGGCGTCCAAGGATCCCTGGAGCGGCACCACCGGCGCGCGGTGGCGCACCGTCCGCGACACCTGACCGGCCGGCTCCCGCTCTCCCTCTGACCCTCATGGCACACGGGCCCGTGGCAGGCCCACGACGCCCAGAACGCCGCTACCCGGCGTCGTCCGGCCGGGTAGCACCCACACCCGGCCGGCCGCGTCAGGCGGTGGTGATCGGGGCGCGTCGGCTGACGCTCGGACATGGGGTCGTACGGCACGAGGTTCCGCCCCGCCCGCGGGATCGTTCAGCGGGGTGTCCTGACGTAGGTGTACGGGGCGGAGACATACGTGCTGTGGTGATCCGCGGCACGCAGGGCGGCAGTCAGGCGCTCGCGCGGTTTGAGGCCCAGCTCGGCGGTGGCGTGCAGCGCGCCGAGAGCCAGGTCGTCCCCGGAGCCCACAGCGGCATATCCCTCAATGGGTTCACCGACTTGATAGTCGTCATGGATCGAGAAGAGACGGCCGTGGATGCCGACCAGGAAGACGCCTGCCTGTTCCTGCTCGGAGTCCTTGCGGGCCCATCCACCGTCCTTCAGGCAGGCTCGGACGGCGTTGATGAAGCGCGTGGCCATGAAACGGTCGAGGTCGCCTTCGGGGTGCGGGGCCTCGAACGCGTGGTGCAGGAGCTGGCCCATACGGAACGAAGTCGTGAATCCGAGTGCATAGGGGCCGTTGGTGAAGACCTTCGGGTCGCGGCGGATCGTGAGCTGCGAACCGCTGCTGCCTGCGGAGTCTCCGGCGAGGTGGACGCGCCCGCGGTGGACCAGGCCGACGATGACGGTCACGTCACCACCTCCAGGGACTTGTCGGGTCCTTGTCGTCTTGCACGGACCCGTTCTGCCCCCTGCCCGGGCGGAGTTACCACTTCCGCGAGGAGGCCTGAGGGAGCGCCGACGAAGGTGCGGTTCGGTGCTCGTACCCCATGGACCGACGGAACTCGGCCCGCCGACACTCAAGGTCGCCGAGTCGGCGGACACGGTCGAACGCGACGGACCTCACGTCATCGCGCGAGTCGGCTCTACGGGATTCGGCCGCCAAAGCGTCGTACAGCAGGCGCGACGACGGCAGAGGGCACTGACAGTGCGATCGGCCCGAAGACGAAGGGTCCTCCCGCCTGCCAGGCCGCTCCGGATCCGACTGCCGGCGCCCCCGAGACGGTGCACGGACAGGGTCCGCGACGCGAGCCGCACCTCGCCTCCGGCGCCCGCCGACCCCCCTTGCCCTCGGCACGGGCCACGCCTAGCCTGATTTTGTGCCGCAAATAAACAAACCCCGAACGCACAACGCCGTGCCGGGCACCCCCACCGACCCCACCCGGCTCCGAGCCGTCCTCACCGCCTTCTTCGCCCTCGACGGCTTCATCTTCGCCGGCTGGGTCGTCCGCATCCCCGCCATCAAGGAGCAGACCGGCGCCTCCGCCGGCACCCTGGGCCTCGCGCTACTCGGCGTCTCCGCCGGCGCCGTCGTCACCATGATGCTCACCGGCCGCCTCTGCCACCGCTACGGCAACCACCAAGTCACCGTCGCCTGCGCCGTGTTGCTGTCCCTCAGCGTCTCCCTCCCCCCACTCACCCACTCCGCACCCACCCTCGGCCTCGTCCTGCTGATCTTCGGCGCCGCCTACGGAGGGATCAACGTCGCGTTCAACAGCGCGGCGGTCGAGCTGGTCCGGGCCATGCAGCGGCCGATCATGCCCAGCTTCCACGCCGCGTTCAGCCTCGGCGGCATGGTCGGCGCCGGCCTCGGCGGGCTGGTCGCCGGAACACTGACGCCCACGCAGCACCTGTTCGGCCTCACGGTGCTCGGCCTCCTCGTCACCGCCCTGATCGGCCGCCCCCTGCTCCGCCTGCAGCCCCCGGCACCTCGCGACGACTCACCGAAGGAGGAGGCCGCGCCCCGCCGCCTCAACACCCGCACCCGCGGCCTCGTCGTCACCTTCGGCCTGATCGCCCTCTGCACGGCCTTCGGCGAAGGCGCCCTCGCCGACTGGAGCGCCCTGCATCTGCAGCAGGACCTCGACGCCAGCGCAGGCGCCGCCGCCATCGGCTACTCCTGCTTCGCGCTGGCCATGACCGCCGGCCGGCTCAGCGGCACCCGGCTGCTCGAACGCCTCGGAAGGACACGCACCCTCGTGGCCGGCGGCACGACCGCCGCCGTTGGCATGCTGCTCGGCGCGCTCGCGCCCACCCTGTGGGCGGCCGTCCTCGGCTTCGTGATCACCGGGCTCGGCCTCGCCAACCTCTTCCCCGTCGCCGTCGAACGCGCCGGCACCCTGGCCGGTCCCGACGGAGTCGCCATCGCCTCCACCCTCGGCTACGGCGGCATGCTCCTGGGGCCGCCCGCCATCGGCTTCATGGCGGACTGGTACTCGCTGCCCGCCGCCCTCACCAGCGTGGCCGTCCTCGCCGCCACGGCCGCTCTCATCGGATTCCTCACCCGGCACGCGGCAGAACGCTGACTCCTGTTCATCCGGGGTGGCAAACAAGCCAACGGGCGGCCGAACAAGGGTGGTTGGGACCGGCGGGGCGCATGAGTCGAGCCGTGGGGAATAACGTGGGCCTCCACGACCGGTGTTCGACGGTTTCGTGGCTCTCACCACGGTGGCTCTCACCACGTACACACAGGAGTGACCATGACGGACGAGGCAGCCGGCTCCGAGCAGGAAGCGCTCTCCAAGTTCGACACGACGGTGCCGCAGTCGGCCCGGATCTGGAACTACTGGTTAGGGGGCAAGGACAACTACGAAGTGGACCGCGTCGCCGGGGACGCCTTCCGCGAGATCTTCCCCGGGATCGAGACCGGGGCCCGCGCCGCCCGCTACTTCCTCGCCCGCGCCGTGCGTCATCTGGCCGCCGAGGAGGGCATCCGGCAGTTCCTGGACGTCGGCACCGGGCTGCCCAACGTGGACAACACCCATGAGATCGCCCAGCGGGCGGCCCCCGAGAGCCGCATCGTCTACGTCGACAACGACCCGCTGGTGCTGGCGCACGCCCGCGCCCTGCTCACCAGCACCTCGGAGGGCGTCACCAACTACGTCGACGCGGACCTCCGCGACCCGGCCACCATCGTGCGCGAGGCGGCGAAGACGCTGGACTTCGACCAGCCGGTCGCGCTCATGCTGATGGGCATCCTGGGCCACATCGAGGACTACGACGAGGCCCGGTCGATCGTGCGGCGACTGGTGGACGCCCTGCCCACCGGCAGCTATCTCGTGCAGTACGACAGCACCGACACGAGTGAGGCATACGTCGACGCCATCCGGCAGTACAACGAGGGCGGTTCGATCCCGTACATCCTCCGCAGCCCCGAGCAGATCGCGGGCTTCTTCGAGGGCCTGGAACTGCTGGAGCCGGGCGTGGCCTCGTGCTCGCGCTGGCGTCCCGACGACAGTGCCTGGGGCCTGCCCGCGGAGGTGCACCAGTACGGCGGCGTCGCCCTCAAACGCTGACCCCGCCCGGCCCGGCCCACATCCCGGCTCAGGTCTCCTGAAGGATGCGATGCAGGATCGTCGGAGTCTCCTCCGGCGATTCCGCCTCGACCACCAGGCGGTTCATGACGTCCCAGTAGCACTCGATCTCGCTGGGCCGGTCGGGATAGAGGGCGGTGACGCGCTGTTCGAGGTAGACCATGTCGGGCAGCCGGCCGCCGGGCAGCCGCAGGATGGTCACCGGACCGGCTTCCCCGGCGTGGCCGCCGGCGACGAACGGCATTATCTGCACGGTGACTTGAGGGAGCCGGCAGATCTCGATGAGATGCCTCAGCTGGGCGCGCATCGTACGGATGCCACCCACCGGGCGGCGCAGGGCGGCCTCGTCGATCACGGCCCAGAGCTGCGCCGCCGGCCGCCTGCGCAGGATCCGCTGGCGGGTCATCCGCAGCATGACCCGCCGGTCGAGCTCCTCCCCGCGGGCCTCCGTGTGGGCGAGCCGCAGGGAGGCGCGCGCGTAGTCGGGGGTCTGCAGCAACTGGGGCACGCGCTGGACCTCGAAGCAGCGGATGAGGCTCGCCGCCTGTTCGGCCCCGAGGTAGGCCTGCGCCCAGCTGGGCACGACATCGTTGAAGTACTGCCACCAGGCAGGGGCGTTGGCCTCTTCGGCCAGGGTCAGCAGAGTGGCGCGCTCGGCCTCGTCCCGGACGCCGTAGAGCGTGAGCAGGTCGGCCACGTCACGCAGTTTGAATCCGTGCCGTCCGGCCTCAAGGCGGCTGATCTTGGACCGGGAGGCGCGGATGGCCTCACCCGCCGCCGTACGGGAGATGTGCCGCGCTTCCCGCAGTTCGCGCAGCCGTGCGCCCAGGACCAGACGTGGCACCATGGGGCCGGCCGACCGGCCGTCCAGGAGCGCGCTGTCGGGCGGTGTGGTTAAGACCTCGTCGGAACCCATGGTCGATCTCCCTGCGGTGCACGCGACGTTGTGTGGGAACGAACGCTACGGCCAGTCATCTTAAGCGCTCTTTGCTGTCAACCCGCCATGCTCAAGAGATTGCTTTCCTATACGATTTTTTTGGACCACCAGGCGTTTCGAAGGCCACGGACACCTTCATCACCGCCTGAAGTTGCCGCAGGCCTTGACGCACAAGGGTTCCTGTCCCACGATCACCGCATCCATTTCCTATTTGATTTGGCGAGGGTCGGGCATGCGCTTCCCCACCAGATCCGTCCTGCCCGGAGTTGTCGCCGTCGTGCTGATCGGCGCCGGGACGACGGCCTGCACCTACCGCAATTCGGGTGTCCAGTCCGGCGGTTCGGCCTCGTCGGCCGCACGGACGGGCGGCGGCGCCGAACTCGTGGATGCCTCCGGGACCAAGGTCGCCCTCGTGCCGGGCGGTGCCCACCCCTACTTCCAGCCCTGGAAGACCGCAGGAGCCACCGCGAGGAGGACCTACGGCCTCGGCGCCGTCGCCTTCGACGAGACGGCCGAGTGGGACCAGCAGAAGCAGAACAACCTGCTGTCCACGCTGGCGGCGCGCGGCTACAACGCGTTCGGGGTGTTCGGCGTGTCCCCCACCGACATCAACTCGACCTTCGCCGACCTCAAGTCGCAGGGTGTCCCGGTGGCTTCGCTCGGTTCCTGTCCCGCCGGCGCCAAGGACGAGGCGGACTTCTGTCTCTCCACGGACGTCCAACTCGCCGCCTACAAAGCCGCGAAGGCGGCGATCGCGACCATGGGCGGCCACGGCGTCCTGGTCCACCTGACCGGCAACAACGTCGACGCCAATACCCAGTTGAGGATCAAGGGCGTCGCCCGGGCCGTGCGGGAGACGGGCGGCAGGGTGAAGCTCCTGCAGACCATCACCGACATCGACACCGACCTGCAGACCGCGCAGAAGGCGGTGTCCGACCTGATGGCGGCCAAGGGCGAGCAGATCACGGGCATCGTCGCCACCGCCTACAACCCCGCCGTCGCCGCCGCCGACGTCGTCAGGACCTCCGGTTCGAAGGCGAAGGTCGTCGCCATCGACGACGACGCCAAGATCCTGAGCGGCATCAGACAGGGCACGCTCACGGCGACCGTGGTGCAGAACCCGGTCGGCCAGGCCGAGATCGGCACCTGGGCGCTGGCCCTCCTGCAGACGAAGCAGTGCTCCGTGCGCGATCCCGGCGTACGGGTGGACTCCGGTTCGTTCGTCGTCGACAAGTCGAACGTCTCGGCCTACGACACCGCGCGGCGGGCGAAGACGGCAGAGCTCAAGCAGCAGTTCGCCGACCGGATCCTCACCTGCGGCTGACCGACCCCCATCGTCACGACAGAAATCGGAACCGCCGGATGAGCATCATCACGACCGCGACCGCCAGGCTGGTCGACATCGCCGTCGAACAGGACCGCACCGACGCCGTGCAGTCGTTCGTCAAACAGGAGACGATCCTGGTCGACGTACAGTCGTGGGACGGCGGCACGGGAACCGGCTACTCGTACACCATCGGCACCGGCGGCACCTCCGTACTGGCGCTGCTCCGCGACCACCTGCTGCCCGCCCTCGTCGGGCAGGACGCCCGCAACATCGAGGCACTGTGGCAGCGGCTGTTCGCGCTGACCCGGGCGACCACCACCGGAGCCGTCACCTCGCTCGCCCTCGCCGCCGTGGACACCGCGCTGTGGGACCTGCGCTCCAGGCGGACGGGCGAGCCCCTGTGGCGACTGGCCGGCGGCCACCGCCAGGAGGTGCCGGTCTACGACACCGAGGGCGGCTGGCTCCATCTGAGCACCGAGGAACTGGTCAAAGGCGCCGTGCGCGCCCAGGAGTCGGGCTGGGCGGGCGTCAAGATCAAGGTGGGCCGCCCGCATCCCGACGAGGACGCGGAACGGCTGCGTGCCGTACGCGAGGCCGTCGGCCCCTCGCTGCACATCATGACCGACGCCAACCAGTCGCAGACGGGATCCTCGGTCCTGCGGCTCGCGGCGGCACTGGAACCGTACGACCCGTACTGGCTGGAGGAGCCGCTGCCCGCGGACGACATCAGCGGTCATGTCCGGCTGGCGGCGGCGACCCGCATCCCCGTCGCCGTCGGCGAGTCCATGTACTCGCTGATGCAGTTCCGGTCCTATCTGGAATCCGGTGCCGCCTCCGTCGTACAGGTCGACGCCGCCCGGATCGGTGGCATCACGCCGTGGCTGAAGGTCGCGCACCTGGCGGAGAGCCACAACGTCATGGTCTGCCCGCACTTCCTGATGGAGCTGCACGTCAGCCTCGCCGCCGCGGTGCCCAACGGCCGATACGTCGAGTACATACCGCAGTTGAGGGCGGTGACCCGGACCGAGCTGACCATCCGTGACGGCATGGCGGTGGCCCCGGACGTACCGGGCATCGGTATCGACTGGGACCCGGACGCGCTGGACGACCGGAGGGTGGCGTGACGACCGCCGTCGGCCCGCCGGACACCGTCCCGCAGGAGCGGACGGCACCACGACGCCTGCCGTTCTGGGTCAACCAGCGACTCGGCCTGCTGCTCCTGGTCGTCGCGCTCAGTGTCCTGTTCGGCGCGCTGTTCGCGGGCCTCGGCTACGACCGTCTCGGCGTCCCCGTGCAGGTGGGCCTGCTGATGTGCCTGGCCGCCGGTGCCGCCGTCGGCGCGCTCACCGGCTGGCTCGTCGCCCGCACCGGAGTCAGCTCCTTCGTCGTCACCCTGGCCATGGACTTCGCCCTCCTCGGCCTCGTCCCGCTCCTCTACTCGGCCCTCACCGACGACGCCGCCTTCACCACCCACCCCTCCGGCATCGACGCCCTGCGCTCCTACTCCCTCGCCGACATCTGCGCGGGCCCGATCTGCGGCTCCCCCGCCGTACCGCAGATCGCCCAGTTCACCGTCCTCGCCATGCTCGGCCTCGGTTTCCTCTACGGCAGTACGCGCATCGGCCGCGAGCTGCTGCTCACCGGCGCGAATCCGGCCGCCGCCGAGTTGTCCGGCATCCCCACCGGGCGCCGGGTCCTGCTCGCGCACACGCTCTCCGGGCTGCTCGCCGCGCTAGCCGGGTTCATGGCGGCGGCCGGCACGGGCACGTTCCGCGCCTCCATCGGCGACGACTTCATGCTGCCCTCCTTCCTCGGCGCGGTGCTCGGCGGCACCCTGCTCACCGGCGGAGTGGTGTCGGTGCTCGGCACGCTGCTGGGCACCGCGCTGGTCGGGGTGATCCGCAAGGGGCTCGATCTGCTCGGCATCGGCCTGGAGAGCCTGAACATCTACCTCGGCTGCGTCCTGCTGCTGGCCCTGTCGGCGGACCGGATCCGCGCCGTGGTGTCCTGTCGCAAGGTGGTGCGCTCCACATGAACCGCGTGAACACGCTTATGGGTCAAGGGAGTTGGGCCGCCGGGGCGCCGCGCCGGTTCTCCCGCTCGACGGCGGCGATGCTGCTCGCCGTGGTCGTGGCCGGGTATGCGGCACTGGGCATCGCCTCGTCGGGTGCCTTCTTCGAGGGCCCCTCGGTGCGGGTCTTCCTCCAGTACCTGGCCACGCCCGTCCTCATCGGCCTGGCCCAGATGGTGGCGCTGTGCGTGGGTCAACTCAACCTCGCCGTAGGCGCCTTGGGCGGTTTCACCGCCTGCCTCATGGGTGTCCTCATGGCCGACCACGGTGTGCCCGCCGAAGTCGCCGTGCTCGTGGGCCTGTTGACCGCGACGGCCGTCGGCCTGGCGACCGGTGTCGTCATCGTCGCCACGCAGATCAACGGGTTCATCGTCACCCTCGCCACGATGACGATCCTGCTCGGAGCGCAGTACCGGCTCACCGGCACCCGTACCGTCGACGGCTACTCGCGCACCCTGCGCGATCTGGGCACGTCGGCGCCGCTGAACATACCGCTCGTCTTCGTCACCGCGCTCGTCGCGGCGGCGCTGCTGGCCGCCTTCGTGTACCGCACGGTCGCGGGCCGCCGGCTCCTCGCCGCGGGCGGCAACCCGCTCGCGGCCCGGCTGTCCGGGATCTCCACCGACCGCCAGATCGTGGTCGCGCACACCCTGTCCGGGCTGCTGGTCGGGGTGGCCTCGGTGACGGCCACGGCCTCGCTGCCCGGCGTCAACCGCAGCGTCGGCGGCGACTGGCTGCTGCCGAGCTTCGCGGCGCCGATCATCGGTGGCGTGGCGCTCACCGGCGGTTCCGTCGCGGTGTTCGGGACCGTGCTGGCGGCCTTCGTGACCCGGCTCATCGACGCGGCGCGGGCGCAGTTCTCCCTGGACCCGAACTGGGTGAACCTCCTCATCGGCCTGGTGGTGCTGGGGACGGTCGCCGGTGGCCGGCTGCACCGGACGCGCCTGGAGAAGTCCGGGCCGGCCGAGGGAGCCGTACTGCCACAGACCGGAGGTGCCCAGTGACCGGCACGGTCCTGCTCGAATGCGAAGACCTGGTCAAGGTCTTCCCCGGCGTGCGGGCGCTGGACGGTGTGGGGCTGCGGCTGACCGCCGGCACCGTGCACGCGCTGCTCGGTGAGAACGGCGCCGGCAAGTCCACCCTCATCAAGGTGCTCACCGGGCTGCACTCCCCCGACGGCGGCCGGCTCACCTGGTGCGGCCAACAGGTCCAACTGCGCTCGCCGTTGGAGGCGACCCGTACCGGAATCGGTGTCGTCCACCAGGAACGCAATCTGATCCCGGGCTTCTCGGTGGCGGAGAACATCACACTGCAGCACCCGCCCTCCTGCCGCGGCCTGATCGACCGCGAGGCCATGACCGCACCGGCCCTGGCATGCCTCGCGGAGCTGGGAGTCGAGCTCGATCCGAGGCAACCGGTAGGTGAACTGTCCGTCGCCCGGCAGCAGTTGGTGGAGATCGCCAAGGCCCTCCACTCCGAGAGCCGGGTGCTGCTGCTGGACGAGCCCACCGCTTCCCTCTCCCCGCAGGAGGCTGAGCACCTCTTCGAGGTGATCCGGCGACTGGCCGGGCGGGGTGCCTGTGTGGTCTTCGTCAGCCACAAGCTGGAGGAGGTCTTCGCGGTCTGCGACACGGTCACCGTGCTGCGCGACGGGAAGTCGGTGCTGGAGTCCGCACCGCTGGCCGAGCACACCCACGACGACATCGTCGGCCTCATGGTGGGCCGCGCCCACACGGCGACGGAGCTGCGCCCGCGCACGGTCGACCGCTCCGCCGCCCCGGCTCTCGTACTGGACGCGGTGTCCACGGCCGGCGGCCACCGCGACATCAGCCTGGAGGTCCGCCCCGGGGAGATCGTCGGCCTCTACGGCCTGGTCGGCGCCGGACGCAGCGAACTGGTCAAGGCGGTACTCGGCCTGGACCGCATCACCGGCGGCGAGGTCCGCGTGCACGGCACGCCCGCCCGCATCACCTCACCGCGCCAGGCCCTGCACGAGTTCGGCATCGGATACGTCACCGAGAACCGCAAGGAGGAGGGCGTCTTCCTGGAGCAGCCCGTCGTCCGCAACATCACGGTGACGGTGTGGCGGCGGCTCGCCAGGGCCCTCGGGTTCGTGTCGGCGCGCGAGGAACGCGACACCGCCCAGGACCTCGTCGACCGGCTCGGCATCCGGATCTCGGGACTCCAGCAGAACGCCGGTGAACTCTCGGGCGGCAACCAGCAGAAGGTCTGCCTCGCCAAGTGGCTCGCCGCGGACACCCGGTTGCTGGTCATCGACGAACCGACCGTGGGCGTGGACGTCCGTACCAGGCGGGCCTTCCACGAACTGATCTGGGACCTGGCCGCCGACGGGCTGCCCATCCTCCTCATCAGCAGCGACCTCGCGGAGATGGTCACCCTCGCCGACCGCGTCGTCGTCATGACGGACCACCGCGTGCGCGGCGAGGTCGACAACGACCGTGACTACGACCGGGTGAGCGGCCGGGTGATCCGCCTGATCCACGACCGCGACGCGGTGCGCTCATGAGGCGCGTGGCACAGGTCATCGCCGTACGCCCGGAACTGCTGGACGAATACCGGGAGTTGCACCGCGCCGTGCCCGAGCCGGTGCTCGACCGGATCCGGCGCAGCCACATCTCCAACTACTCGATCCATCTGCTGGGCGACCGCCTGTTCAGCTGCTTCGAGTACCACGGCGACGATCTCGCGGCGGACCTGGCCGCGATGGCCGAGGACGAAGCCACCCGGCGGTGGTGGCAGCTCACCGCTCCCTGCCAGCTGCCCGTGCCGGAGGCGGCGCCGGGTGAATGGTGGGCCACGGCGGAGCAGGTGTTCCTCATGGAGTAGCGGGCCCGTCGTCGCCGTCGTCGAGCTGCCGCTCCAGGCTCCGGGCGAGATGCTCCGCCATCGCCTCGGCCGCCCGCTCGGGGTTGCGGCGCAGGATCGCGCGGACGATCCGTTCGTGTTCCGCGACGGTCGGGCCCTCGGCACCGACCACCTTGCTGAGCCGGAAGATGTGGAGATGCGCGTGGAGCCGTTCCACCGCGTCCGCGAGCAGCGGCCGGTGCGTGGCCTGTCCGATCGCCTCGTGGAAACGCTGGTCGAGAGCGGCGAAGTCACGGTAGGACGCGTACCGTCCCTTGGGGCTCGGGTGGGCCTGCAGTTCCTCGACGATCCGCTCCAGGCCGTCGAGTTGCACCTCGGTGGCGTTCACCGCGGCCAGCGCGGCTGCCCTGGGTTCCAACAGCAGCCGCATCTCGAAGAGTTCCTCAAGACCACGGCGGGTCAGCAACTGCGTGGCCCGGTATCCGGAGAGCGCGCGCTTCACGACCAGGCCCTCGGACTCCAGCCGGGCCAGCGCCTCCCGGACGGGGGTCGGCGAGACCTTGAGCGTGCGGGCCAGGGAATCGATGCCGACCCGTGCGCCGGGGGCGATCTCGTGGTCCATGACCATCGCCTTGATGCTCTCGTACACACTGTCCGACAGCGCCTGCCGGACGGGCGGCACACCCAGCGTGTCGCCTTCGTCCGGAACCCCGGCCGCGGAAGGACTGTGCGGCGGCATCCCCACTCCCCCTCAAGGCTTGCTGTGTCCGCCCAGCTTAGCCAGTGCCGGGTGGGCGGAGCGGCCCGCCGTCACCCCGCCTCCGCCGGCACCGCCGCTTCCCCGCTCTTCTCGGACAGGTCGAGGCTGCTGCGCAGGCCGACCGGCTTCAGCAGGATCGCGGCGATCACCGCGAGCAGGGCGGCCCCGGCGGAGAGCAGGAAGATCTGTGCCGTGGCGTCGCCGTAGGCGACACGGACGATCTCCCGCACGGCGACGGCGTCCGATCCGGTGGCGGTGCTCCGCAGTCCCGCGTCGGCGAGATCGTGCGCGATCTGGTCCTGGACGTGCCGGGCCAGTACGGCGCCGAGCGCGGAGACACCGATCGTGCCGCCGAGCGAGCGGAAGAAGGACACCGTGGAGCTGGCCGCGCCGATGTCCTTCAGCGGCACGGTGTTCTGCACGACGAGCACGAGGTTCTGCAGCGTCATCCCGACGCCCATCCCGACGCAGAGCATCTCCACGCTCAGCAGGATGATGGGCGTCCTGGAGTCGAGGGTGCCGAGACCGGCGAATCCGACCGTGAGCAGGACGGCGCCGGTGATGATGTACGGCTTGATCTTCCCGGTCCTGCTGATCAGCCGCCCCGCGACGGTGGAGGCGACGAGGATGCCGGCCATCGTCGGAATGGTCAGCAGACCGGCCTCGGTCGGGCTGTGCCCACGGCTGAGCTGGAAGTACTGGCTGAGGAAGACGGCGGCGCCGAACATCGCCGTACCGACGGCGAGGCTCCCGACGATCGCCAGGGCCGTCGTCCGCTGCCGCACGATGCCGAGCGGTACAACGGGTTCGGCGGCCCGCGACTCCACCTTCCGGCTGACGGGCCGGAGCCGAGACCTCGCACGACTCTCCGGGTCTTCGCGGATCCGACGAGCCACGGCTCGTCGGGCCCTCCTGCACCGCACTCCCCCACCTCACCCCCGCACCGAACCACCCTGACCAGAAGGAGTACTTGGCTCGCCCCGGCCTCCGGGATCGCTCTACGTCAGGCCCTTGAGCAGCCTCGGAGTCAGCCCTCGATACGCGGCCGGGTCGACCGGGCCGAGCCAATGGGCAGCACGGATGAGCGGGTCGATGTCGAGGCCGAGGTCGCTCAGCACTTCGTCGGCGTTGTGCAGCGAGAACGGGATGATCTTGATGCCACAGCAGTGGCGCGTGTCGGTGGCGCCGTCCATGAAGGCCAGTTGCTCGACGACCGCATCCCTCACGGTGTCGGCGCCGGGTGTCTCCAGCGCGCCGGCGAGGTCGGACGCGATCCACAGCGCGGCGAGCCCGGCGTCGAGTGGGCTGAAGAAGGAGGAGTTGTAGCCGTTGAAGCACAGGCCCGGGATCCCGAGCGCAAAATCTGCCGGTAGAGCATGAAGTTGCCTCGCTCGTCGAGCAGTTGGGCACGCACTTGCTGCAGCAGGAACGGGACACCCCGGGTGAAGCCTGTGGCGCAGACCACCAGGTCCGTAGGGAGCAGGGCGCCGTCGGAACCCTGGTGCTCCAGGACCCCGAAATACGCAAGGACTTCGCCTGGGACACGGCCCGGGTCGGCGGAATCACCGCACCCACCCTGCCGCTGTGGACCGACCACGACCCGACCGGCGGACTCGACGAGGCGGCGCTGCTGCAGAGCTGACCGCCCGACGTCCGCCTGCACGTGAACGAGGGCGCAGGCCGACCGCTCGCCCCGAACAGACGAACACCCCCGGCTTGCCGGGCTCACAAAACAAGCATGCTCTCGTAATGAGAGTTAACTTGCATAACGAGAGTCGACCACCTATATTCATGAGGGCCAACTCCAATAAACACAGCGGTCTCTCTTCCCGGAGGTTCAGATGACGGATGTCTCAGTGGTCGGCCCGGACGACGGCGAGTCGATCCAGCTCGGCCCGACCCGGATGCGGATTCTCGAAGACGGCAGCACGACCGACCACCGCCTCGGGATCGGGGAGATCACGCTCGCCCCGCACACCGACGGTCCGCCGCAGCACCGGCACGCCCGGCACGACGAGGGCTTCTACGTCGTGTCCGGCGCAGCCCGGTTCACCGTCGGCGAGACCGTGCACGACGCGCCCGCCGGAACACTGGTCATGATCCCGCCCGGCGCCCCGCACACCTTCGCCAATCCGACCGACGGCACCACGGTCCTGCTCAACACGTTCACCCCGGACCTGTACGTCAACTACTTCCGGGACCTGCGCGACATGATCGCCGGCGGCCGGCAACTCACCGACGAGGCGACGGTCGAGGCGATGAGCCGGTATTCCACCGAACCGTCCACCGACTTCGCCTGAACACCCGCACCCGCACCCGCAATCAAGGAGAACGCGATGGGAATCACCACTCAGTACACCGTCACCCTCGACGAAGTCGGCCCGGTCGACGTGTCCGTGGCCGCATACGGCTCCGGGCAGCCGTTCCTGCTGCTGCACGGCGGAGCCGGCCCGCAGTCGGTGACAGGGTTCGCCGAGAAGTTCGCCGCCGCCCACGACGTGCGCGTGCTGGTTCCGACGCACCCGGGCTTCGGTGGCACCGTACGACCCGGGACACTGACCTCCGTCCCGGGCCTGGCCGCGCTCTACGGCGCGCTGCTGAACCAGCTCGACCTGACCGACGTGACCGTCGTCGGCAACTCGATAGGCGGCTGGATCACCGCGGAGATCGCGCTCCTGAAGTCGCCCCGTGTCAGCGGCATCGTCCTTGTCGATGCGGTCGGGATCGAGGTGCCCGGCCATCCGGTGGCCGACTTCTTCTCCCTGACCATGGATCAGGTCTTCGAGCTCAGCTTCCACGATCCCGAGCCCTTCCGTGTCGACCCCGCGACCCTGCCCCCGGCGGCGCAGGCGATCGCCGCGGGCAACCGGACCGCGATCTCCGTCTACGCGGGCTCCGCCATGGCCGACCCCACCCTCGTCGGACGTCTCGGGTCCCTGGAGCTCCCCACCCTCGTGCTGTGGGGCGAGAGCGACGGGATCGTCGACGTCGACTACGGGCGCGCCTACGCCGCCGCGATCCCCATGGCCCGGTTCCAACTGCTCCCCGGTACGGGCCACTCCCCGCAGTTGGAGACCCCCGACCAGGTCGACCACGCGATCTGGGACAGCGCCGACACGGACTTCTCCGCTTTCGCCCGCTGAGCCGGAACCACCTGCCGCCCCCGCCCCACGGAGACCCCGCAATGCCCAAGACCGCGGTCACCCGCCACATGGCCGACGACATCGCCACCGCCGTGAAGCCCCAGCTGATCCTCGCCCCCGCCCCGGTCGCGGACGGCGACGGCCGGGAGGTCACCTACGACTTCGTGCTCGACAAGGCGTGACGCACCGTGCTGTTCGCCGTTCACATGCGCGTCGCCCTCCCGCGTGACCTGGCCCGCGGGATCCGCGACGACCTGGTGGCCCGCGAGAAGGCCTACTGCCAGGAGCTGCAGAAGTCGGGGCGGTGGGTGCACATCCGGCGGTGCGTCGGCCAGTACTCCAACATCAGCGTCTTCGACGTCGCCGACAACGAGGCGCTGCACCAACTCCTTTGGGATCTCCCGCTGTTCCCCTACATGACGATCGAAGTGACACCGCCGGCACGGCGCCCCTCCGACCTCGCGGCGGGCGAGAGGACGGTGTGACAGACGAGGTCCCCCGATGCGGGCCTACGACCGTACCGCCGGTTCGAGCAACGACAACGTCCGCTGCCCGGCGTCCAGTTGGGCACGGACACCGACCGGCATCGGCAGATTCGGCCCGGCGTGCCCGAACTCGACGTCGCCCAGGACCGGGATGTCACGGTCGCCAAGGACATCGAGAACCATGTCCCGGAGAGTGGGGGATTCGTCGCCCGGCGTCCCGAGCCCGTCGATCTCGTGCGGGACGCCCACGACCATGCCGGAGATCCGATCGAGGATGCCGCAGTGCCGCAGCACCTGCAGATAGCTCCACACATACGCTGCCTGGCCGCCCGTCTCCTCCCAGAACAGCACCGCGCCGTCGAACCGTTCGAGCGGCAGCGCGTACGGCGTCGCCTGCGCCAGCACGATGCGATTGATCACCCCGCCGATCAGCGGGCCTTCGGCGCGACCGGCACGCCAGCACTCCCAGGACGGCGTGGCCGGCAGCGCACCGATCGCCTCGCCACCGGTCAGCAGCCTCAAGTAGAGCTGTTCAAGGGTTACTTGGCGTGCCGTGGACGCTCTCTGCCAGTGGCCGCCAAGTCCGGGGGTGGCCAGGTCGGCGTGAAATCCCACCAGTCCGGTGCGCGCGTAGAGCACCAGATGCAGCAGCGAGATGTCGCTGTATCCGAGGATCGGCTTGGGGTCGGCGGCGACCGCCTCGAAGTCGATCAGGTCGAGGTAACCAAGCGCGGTCTGGCCGCCGTCGTGCGCGACGATCGCACGCACCTCGGGATCACGCAGCAGACCGTTGAACTCCTCGGCGATCTCCACCGGCCGGGCCGCACTCCACCAACGCTGCCGCCCTGCCTGCAGAAGCGGCGCCCGCCGCACCCGGAACCCCATCCGCTCCAGCACGGCCACCGCCCGCTCGAGGTCGGGTTCGTAGACGGCGTGCAACGGCCCGGAGAGCGAGGCGATGACGACGAGGTCTCCGGGCATCAGGGCCCGGGGCCGAAGCAGTTGAGGCAGGACACCAGGGGTCACCGAGGCAGTCTCCGGGCACCCGCATGACCACGCCACTCATTTACCGCCCGCTCTCCCGGGCACCCGCGTAACCCCAAAAACATATCGATCGTTGCGCAAGCGCACATCACAACCGCCGCAAGAGACAAGAGGACCCGTTCAATGCCTCACGGCAGCGCACTGCGCAGCGCGATCACCGCTTCCGGCACGACACCTCTGATCGGCGTGTACGACATGTACTCGGCGTCGATCGCCGCCCAGCACTACGACGGCCTCTTCGTCTCCGGGTTCGGATTCGCGGCGTCCTTCTACGGCCTGCCGGACATCGGTTTCATCGCCTGGCCGGACATCGTGGCCTTCACCGAACGGCTCCGCTGGGCCTTTCCCCGCCATCACCTGCTCGTGGACATCGACGACGGCTACGGCGACCCGGAGGTGGCCTGTCATGTCGTACGGCGGCTGGAGCGGGCCGGTGCCTCGGGGGTGATCCTGGAGGACCAGAAGCGCCCCCGCCGGTGCGGTCATGTGGCGGGCAAGCAACTCCTCCCGCTCGACGAGTACCTCGACAAGCTCGAACGCGTACTGGCCTGCCGGACCGGCGACTTGACCGTGGTCGCGAGGACCGACGCGACCGACGAGGCCGAGATCCTCACGCGCGCCAAGGCGCTCGCCGCCACCGACGCCGACGTGGTGCTGGTGGACGGGGTGCGCGACGTCGACGCGATCCGCCGGATCCGCGACTCCATCGGCGACAAGCCGCTGCTGTTCAACCAGATCGCCGGTGGCCGTTCCCCCCGTCTGTCACTGGGCGAGTTGGCAGAACTCGGCGTGGATGTCGCGATCTACAGCACCCCCTGTCTCTTCGCCGCGCACGAGGCGATGGACAAGGCTCTGACCGACCTCGCGGTGACGGGCGGACGGCTCCCGGAGACGGGGGACGACGGAGTCGGCGTACCCCAGTCCGTCGAACTGCTCACCCGCAACCTCCGGGGAACACAGGGCACTCAACACGGCTGATCCGACGGAGCCCTCTATCTCCGGTTGGACTCGTTGATCGTCCCGCGGCACGAGGACGGCGCCGCGCCCCCGCCATAGCCTCGATCACATCGAGAAAGCGCGCGGCCCTCGACGGAGCCGGCCGCCCGCTCTCCGGTACGCGGCGGTGCCGGCAGCACGGCACGCCGCGGCGATCCCGTCCCGCGAGAGCGCGGAGGCGTCGTGCCCCTTTTCGGATTGCCCAGCGCCCCGGCCGACGGTCGCGAAATCTCCGTACCGCCACGGCGGTTGTGGTCACCTCGGCCGCCGCGTTCACACTGAGCGCGCCGACAGCGACCCCGGTCTCGACCGTGTCTGCGTCCACGTCCGCGGAGACCTCAGTGGTCAGCACGGGCGGCGGATCCCCCTACGTCGCGCTCGGCGATTCCTACGCCTCGGGCGCCGGGCCGGCCGGTGTGAAGGACACGGAGTGCGACCGCACCAGCGGCAGTCACCCGAGTCCGATCGCCAAGTTCTTCACCGTCGCCGGGCCTCGCCACACCTTCAAGGACGTCACCTGCAGCGGTGCCACCACCCGCGACTTCCGGAACGCCCGGGGCAGCGGGCCTCGGCAGATCAACGCCCTCAACCCCGACACGGGACTCGTCACCCCGCCTCTGGGCGGCAATGGCGTCGGCTTCTCCAGTGTGCTCGCCGCCTGCGCGCGCCTCGCCTCCCCCGACCGGGACGGCAGCCCCTGCGAGCGGTACTTCACGGCGGACGGCAAGGACGTGCTGGAGGAGCGCGTCGCCACCATGGAGGGGCGCGTCCGCGGCGTGCTCGCCGACATCAGGCGGCGCAGCCCGCACGCGAAGGTGATCGTCGTCGGATATCCCGCACTCTTCCCCGACGACGGCGCGGCCTGCCCCGAAGTCCCCTTCGCCAAGGGCGACTTCGCCCATCTGCGGGACACGACGAAGAAGGCCGACCGCGCACTGGCGCGGCAGGCGGTGGCCGCCGGGGCGGGTACGTCCTTCGCCGACACCTACACCCGACGATCGGCCACGACATGTGACGACCCCGCGACGAACGGTGGATCGAGTCCCTGAGTCCTGCTGTGAACACCATGGCCGCGCACCCCGACTCCCTCGGCCAGTCGGTCATGGCGGCGTCGGCGCTCCGGCAGATCTACAGGCCGTTCCGCAAACCGTAGGAGTGGGGGCGGGACACCCTGTCCTTGACATGCCCACTCCCCATTATTGGACTGGACCAACTCTGCCGGACGGCCCGACCACGGGTACCGCGATGGCACTCCACCCGATCCGGCCCGGCCCAGAGCGCTCCTGACCAGAACGCTCGAACAGGACCGCCGATCGCGGTCCTGCGGAGGGGAGATCGTATGCGCACAGGCGCACATCGCTTAGCCGGCACACTCGCCGTCACCCTGCTCACCGCGGCCCTGTCCGTCGCCGTCCCACCGGCGCACGCCGATCAGGCCCGCGCACACCAACAGCCCGACCGCATCGCGCAACAGATCACCGACGGGCTCCGGGCCGCACGGAACAGCGCGGGCGGGCCGACCTTCGATCCGTCGCTCGCCCTGCTGTCGGCCGAGGCCCGGGGGAAGGTCAACTTCCTTCAGGCCGACGTGGATCGGGGAGCCCGGGGCAAGCTCAGGGCCGAGCAACGGAACACGACCCGGCTCGCCGCCGCGACGCCGTACGCGGAGAAGGAGGCCGCGGGCACCCTCGGCACCAACGACACCGAGCCGACCGCCGAACGCATCGCGGGCTTCGGCACCGGCACCCATCAGAACTCGGCGGTCGGTATCACCGGCGACCTGGCCGACGACCCCAACATCCCTACGCTGCCCGCCGGTTCGGAGGACAACGGCTCCATCCCCCTGGCCGTCGACACCGGTGTCTCCGGCGCGCGGCAGGCCGTCAGAACCACCGGCGTCATCGGTGACGGACCGCACGGGAGCGCCGGCGACGGTCACGGCGACTTCGGCTTCCACAAGGTCTCCGGAGTGCCGGCCGGGGTGCTCCTCGGCATCGACGTGGGCACCCAAGGCGACTTCAACGCGATCGCGCGGCTCCACGACGCGAACGGGGGCACGCTGTTCCGGGCCGACGACCCGTCGAGTGGAAACGTTTCCTTAGATCTGTCATTGCCCACCACCGGGGACTACTACCTGATGGTGTCCGGTTCCGGGCCGAACCTCGGCCCGCCCGCCGACCCGAAGGACTCCGGCAGCGGGGCCGGCGTGGGCTCCGAAGGCGCGTACAGCCTCAAGCTCTCCACCCAGCAGGGCGGTGACCAGGACGTCTACGGGGTCTATCTGAAGGCCGGCGATGTCGTCGGGGCCACGGTCACCGGCAGCGGACACCATCTGTCCCTCTACGACGCCGCCGGCACCGAACTCATGGGCTCGACCCGGGACGCGAGCGGGAGTTACGCCCCGGCGTCACCGCTGCCCGGCGGCGGCAACGCCACGGTCGACCTGGTGGCGCCGCGCGCCGGCCGCCACTTCCTCGCCGTGAGCAACGGAGTCGGCGCCTACCACGCCGAGTTGGAGGCCTATCGGCCGGGAACCGAGGTGGAGAAGAAGGGCACGGTCCAGGCGCTCTTCCTCGACTTCGACGGCGCCCGGGTCAACATCTCGATCTTCGGCAGCGGCGGCGCGCAGCGCGATCTGTCGCCGCTGTCGTCGTTCCTGCCGGGCTGGGGACTCACCACCGCCGACGAGAACAAGGTCATCGACGCCGTGGTCACCTCGGTGAAGGAGAACATCGCCACCGACCTGGCGAAGAAGGGCTCCAACCCGCACTTCGCCGTCAGGGTCCTCAACAGCCGTGACGATCCCGACCCGTTCGGCCGGCCCGATGTCAGCCGGGTTGTCGTCGGCGGCACCATCGCCGAGTCCGGCATCCCGACCATCGGCATATCCTCCTCGATCGACCCGGGCAACTACGGCCACGAGGACACCGCGCTCGTCCTGCTGGACCTGCTGAGCGCCGCCGCGCCGAACCCCGACTCGCTCAACACGTGTCTGGGAGCACAGAGCGACAAGATCGGCTTCATCGGCCGGGCACTCGGGAACATCATCACCCACGAGATCGGTCACTACTCGGGCAACTGGCACACCAACCAGTACGACGACACCGCGAACCTGATGGACCAGGGCGGCGACCCCGCCCAGATGCTCGGAGTCGGCACGGACGGGATCGGCGGTACGGCGGCCGACGTGGACGTCGACTTCACCACCGACACCTACACCCCGCAGGAACCCTTCACCGGGTACGAGGACACCCTCGGCACGACGGCCTGGGCCTACAGCCGCGGCCTCGGCTGACCGACGATCCTACCCTGACCCGGAAAACGCCAGGTCAGGGCAGCATCCATCAACGGACCGCGCCCCACCCGCCGTACAGTCGCGTCATGCAAGAGACTGGGCGGATGGAGCCGACGCCCCGCAGGAACCTGCGCGAAGAGCAGAAGATCCTCACCCATCGCCGACTGCTCGAAGCGGCCGTCACGGTGTTCACCGAGAAGCCCTTCCTCGAAGCACGCATGGAGGACATCGCCCAGGCCGCGGGGGTGACCCGGGTGACGGTCTACGCCCACTTCCCCGGCAAGGCCGAGATCGTGGACGCACTGGTGGAGCGACTGTACGGCCTGATGGGCGAGGCCTACGCCGACCTGGCCGCGCTCCCCCGGTGGACGCCGGCGGACATCCGGGCGTGGCTGGAGGAGGCGGCGGACCGCTGGCGGGAGATGGCGCCGATCCGCCGTGTCGCCAACGCGGCGGCCCCGACGGCCCTGCGCAGCCTGGGCGACGGCCGGACGCAGTACGTCGAGGCGCACGAGCGGTATGTCGGCCTGCTGGTGGGTGACTACGGGCGCTGGCGGGGTGTGGACCCTGCGGAGGCCCGGCAGCGTGCGCTGATGGCCGTGCTGCAGACCGAGTCGTTCTTCTCCGCCTGGATCGCCGTCGAGTGGCCCTTGGAAACCGCGGACCCGCTGCGCCTGTTGGCCGACTCGCTCTGTCATCTCCTCGCCCCCGCGCTGGAGAAGGACAGCACCTCCGCCTGAACGGACCGCATGGCAGGGGTGGTTGGCCGTCGGTGTCGTGGCCGAGGGCCAACCACCCCTGCAACAGCGGTCGTTGGTCAGCCGGCCTCGCCAACGGCCCTCGCACCGGCGGCCGGGTGCGTCGCCGCGGCGGCCTCCGCCGGTGTCTCGGCGTGCGGGGCGCGGGCGCGGACGCCGATCGTGACGAGGGCCACGGCGGCTGCCACGAGCATGCCGACTCCACCGACGAGGGCGCAGGTGTGCAGCGCGTCGGTGAAGCTCGCGCCGTAGGCGGTCAGGGCCCGCCCGGTCGCCTCGCCGGAGTCGAGGTGCAGGAAGGCGCCCGCCTGGATGCCGACGCCGTTCACCGTGCCGATGACCTGGCCCTGGTCGGCGGGGCTCAGGCCGGACGCGGCGACGTGGCCGGGCAGGGTGTCCAGGGTGCGGTTGGTGAGGACGACACCGAAGATGGCCGGGCCCAGGGCGCTGCCGATCTGGCGGAGCGCGCTGTTGGCGGAGCCTGCGGTGCTGCCGAGGCGGCGCGGCAGGCTGTTCATGGCGATCGTGGTGATCGGGGCCATCGCCAGCCCGATGCCGATGCCGAACACCGCGATGACCAGGGCCGCTTCGCCGGTTCCGGTGGTGGCGTCGAAGAGGTTCACCAGGAGCGCTCCGATGCCGCCGACGAGCAGGCCGGTCGCCAGCACGAGGCCGGGCGAGAAGCGGTGCATCAGCTGGCCGACGACCGGGCCGAGGACGACGGTGAAGCCGTTGAGGGCGATCAGGCGCACGCCGATGTCCCAGGTCGAGGCGTGGTGGACGAGGCCGAAGTACTCGCTGAGCGAGAAGACCAGGCCGACCTGGGCGAACAGGGTGAGCGCCATGACGAACGCGGCCCCGGAGAACGCCGTGGACTTGAACAGGCGCATGTCCAGCATCGGGCAGCGGGAGCGCAGTTCGACGACCACGAAGGCCGGCAGTGCGAGGGCGGCCAAGACGAACGCGGTCACGACCTCCGCCGAGCCCCAGCCCGGAGCGCCGCCGCCCTCGATGACGCCGTAGACGATGCCGGTGATGGCGACGATCGCGAGGAGTTGGCCGGGGATGTCGAGGTGGCGTTCGCGGTCGGAGCGGGAGTCGACCAGGACGACGGCGCCGGCCAGGACCGTGAGGGCGCCGATGGCCAGGGTGGGCAGGAAGATCCAGCGCCAGCTGGTGTGTTCGACGATCAGGCCGTTGAAGAGGGGGCCCAGCGTCAGGCCGAGGCCGAGGGCGGCCGTCCACAGGGCTATCGCGCCGGCCCGCTTGCGGTGGTCGGGGCAGACGTGGCTGATCAGGCCGAGGGTGGCGGGGAGCAGTGCGGCGGTGCCGACTCCGGAGAGCGCCTGGCCGACGCAGACCTGGACGACGCTGTGCGCGGTGAGGGCGACGAGACAGCCGACGCAGGACAGCGCCAGGCCGATCAGGTACATCTTCTTGCGGCCGAAGAGGTCACCGATGACACCGCAGGTCAGGAGCAGGGCGGCGGTCGGGAGGATGAACGCGTCGGTGATCCACTGCAGCCCGGTGGTGGAGGCGTCCAGCGCCTGCTGGATCACCGGGAGCGCCACCGACACACCGACGACCGGCAGATAGGAGACGAAGACTCCCAGGCAGGCCAGCAGGATGGTGGCGGTGACGTGACGGGACGGGGAGTCCGGCTGGGGGGACGAAGGCGAGACTTCGGAGACCAGGGTCGGCATGGCACCTCTTCGACGTCGTACGGAGCGGATTGACCGGGTGTGAACTGCGCGTGGCGTTCCGTGGGCGGCTACGACGGGGGTGACGGTGCCGACTCCGTCAGTCGTGTCCCGGGGCCCGGAGGCTGACGTGGTTGTTCGGCTTGAATCTCCATTGACGTAAGCCATTTCGTTTCGGGAAATCGCTTCGGACCGTATACCGGTGACCCGGTCCTGGAGATGCCGTTGGACCTGCAAACTAAGCTGAACAGCGGCGACGACACACTGCTCCGCAGGGCATGAACGCGCAGGTGGGAGGGCGGTCAGCCGACGGCGACGTTGGCCGTGATCAGCCGGAGGAGCTGCTTCGCCAGGGCGTCCTGGTCGGGGGTCAGACCCATCGCGTCGCCGATCGCGAGGGGTACGGCGGCGGCCCGCTCCCGCATCCGCGCTCCGGTGTCGGTGAGCCGGATGGCGACCGAGCGCTCGTCGTCGCGCCGGCGTTCACGGCGCAGCAGTCCGTTCGCCTCCAGCCGCTTCAGCAGCGGGGAGAGCGTGCTGGATTCCAGCTGGAGCGCGACACCCAGCTCCCGTACGGAGATCGAGTCCTGTTCCCAGAGGACGAGCATGACGAGGTACTGCGGGTAGGTCAGGCCGAGTTCGTCGAGCAGCGGCCGGTAGCGGGCGGTCACCGCGCGGGAGGCCGCGTACAGCGCGAAGCACAGCTGGTCGTCGAGGAGCAGCGACGCCTCGGCCGGTTCCGCGGCGGCTGGGCTCATGGTGCGACTCCTCGCTCCGGTGCTCTTCAGGGCAATCACCACCTTATCGTTCGGGTTCGGTCGATCCTATCGAGCACGCTTTAGTTGTGCACGACTTAATCGCGCGCTACTCTCGCTCTCGTACCGCACCACCGGCCCGGACCCCACCGGAGCCGTCCGCGGCACCCGTTCGGAGGAGAGATCGCCATGACCGACAACACCGCACCCCGCCCGGTCCTCGAACCCGCGGCCCAGGCCTTCGCCGAGGCGACAGCGAACCCGCCCTATCTCTTCGACCTCGCCCCGGCGGAGGGCCGCAAGGCCGTCGACGAGGTCCAGTCCGGCGACATCGCGAAGCCCGTCGTCGACGAGGAGTGGATCACCGTCCCCGGCGGCCCGACGGGCAGTGTCCGGGCCCGGATCGTGAAGCCCGAGGGTGCCTCCGGGCCCCTGCCGGTGATCGTCTACATCCACGGCGCCGGCTGGGTCTT